>NZ_JRPQ01000181.1 GCF_000762405.1 Hoylesella timonensis S9-PR14
AGTATCTTCCCTCCGATTTTGTAGAAAGGAAGCGTTCCTAAGTTTCTGTACTCTTGGAGCGTGCGTGTGCTGAGCCGTAATTGGCTGCAAACCTCCTCGCCAGTGAGGTAAACCTCTCCGCCTAACATCGGACGGGCGGTAGCGCAATACCGCTCCAATTTCTTCAATATTCCTTTCATCAGTTGTGAAAACAACTGCATCTGAGGGTCTTCCTGCGTAATGATTTCATTCTCTTCCATAGTTCATTCTGTGTTTGATTTCATTCTTTGTTTGCATTCAGTAACTCTGCGATGTCGCTTTCCTTATAATAGCATTTATGCCCAATGATGGAGAAGGGTATTTTACCCNTGTCGCGATAGGATTGCAGGGTNCGTTTGCTGATGCCGAGCCTNCGGCATACGGCTTCATTGTCGAGCCATTCGTCCGTTTCGGGCGGATTGCCGATNAGNTGTTCNATACTGTGGATAAAGTCTGCAAATTCGGANCNGTGTNGCTCCCACGCTTTGCGGTCGATGATAATGAGTTTCATTNCCTTGATTTTNTTTTGATTACTTTATTGTTACTCGGCAAACAAACTNTTATGCAGTCCATTGCCGTACTTATNGAGTGCAAAAGTAAACCCTCGGAAGCACNGCTGCAAGAAATGAGGAAAAGCAGGGAAATAGA
>NZ_JRPQ01000182.1 GCF_000762405.1 Hoylesella timonensis S9-PR14
ATTACGATAGACGGCTCAAAAGTCGTGATGTCCACAGGAGAAAACACATTGCCCGGCGATTGGAGCGTAAAGCGACAGGAAACCAACGACAAGCAGCAGAACCAACGCTTGCATTCGTTTCGTGAGAAGATTGAGCAGGGGTATGATACGTTGCTCCTGCAATTTGGTGCGGTGAGTGCCGAGCTGCTTAAAAACCACTTGCATGGTGTCGGAGCAAATCCGACCACTTTGCTTGCTCTTAGCCGAGAGGTATTATCGACAATTCAATCTACAAGAGTCTTAAGCACATACCAAAGTTGCTCTTGCTACCACAGGCAGCTGGAACTCTTTGTGAAAAGTAGAGGAAAAACAGACATTCCTCTTACGAGCCTTACGATGGAGTTCTTCGATGATTATCGTATCCATTTCAAGCGTAAAGGTTATGCCTTATCAACAACGAAACAAAATCTCTTTTGGTTAAGTCGGTTGATGTATAGGGCTGTGAGCCAGCAAACCATTCGGTATAATCCTTTTGAGGATGCCAAGTATGAGCGGGTGGAGCGAAAAATTCGCTGTTTGGGTAAGACGGATATAGCCCGTCTGTTGGCTATGCCCTTGCAAAATGGACAGGCGGAATTTGTGCGGAGGTTGTTTCTTTTCTCGGTATTTACAGGTCTGGCTTTTGCTGATGTGAGCAAGTTGCGGTACTGTGATATTGAAACGAACAATGCAGGGATACGTTATATCCGGCAGTACAGAAAGAAGACCGATGTTGAGAGCATTACGCCCCTGCACCCGATAGCCGAGCAAATACTCTCGCTTTACCCACTGAAAGACAAGAAAGAGGATAGTCCCATCTTTGCAACCTCGATGAGTAGAATACAGATAGGCATACACCTCAAGGCTATTGGTCTGGCTTGTGGCATTCGCCAATCCCTTTCCTTTCATGTCGGTCGCCATTCTTTCGGTGCGCTGACATTGGAGGCAGGCATACCGATTGAGAGTATTGCCAAGATGATGGGACATGCCTCCATTGCGAGTACACAAATCTACGCTCAAATCACTGATAGTAAGATTTCAAGGGATATGGACAGGCTGATACAACAAAGGAGAGGATAAGGCTAAACAAAAAGGACTTGCTCCGTTTTGTGGAGTAAGTTCTTACTATAACTAATATTGTGTGATGTCACCATTGAAGGCGTGTACTTTTTCCCACAAGGGTCCTTTTGCTCCCATTGTGAATGCGATATTGCTACTTCGGATAGCCAATAATTTAGAATGAACTTGTAAACTTAACACTCTCATTAGATCAGGGGGGGAGGCTGATAACTCCTTCTTTTCCTATTGGTAACCAAGTATAACCTCTCCCTTTATAGGTTATCAGTTTGCCCATTGGTAGTGTCTGTTCCCTTAGTTGGGGGCAATCTGTCAATATATGACACAGTTTTGAAGAAGAAAGAAGTGGATAGGTTGTTATACAGAAGCCTCCCGTTGCTTTGCTTCCTGTAATCAGAATGATGTTTTCAACATCAGCAAGAGCATATTCATGGATAGCTTGCTTCGGTATCTGAATTGTCAAATCTTCCCGAATATGAGAGATGCCGAAGATAAACTTTCCTCCTTTAGATATTTGTGGCATAGCTTTTCTATTTTGATATAAAATACTGGTATTACACGCATTTTAATTTCCTCCTTAAATCTCTGACATACTTGGCTTGCCGATATTTCAAATAAATCTTCACAAACGGAATCATAAACCATTTCTTAG
>NZ_JRPQ01000183.1 GCF_000762405.1 Hoylesella timonensis S9-PR14
ATTACGATAGACGGCTCAAAAGTCGTGATGTCCACAGGAGAAAACACATTGCCCGGCGATTGGAGCGTAAAGCGACAGGAAACCAACGACAAGCAGCAGAACCAACGCTTGCATTCGTTTCGTGAGAAGATTGAGCAGGGGTATAATACGTTGCTCTTGCAATTTGGTGCGGTGAGTGCCGAGCTGCTTAAAAACCACTTGCAAGGTGTCGGAGCAAATCCGACCACTTTGCTTGCTCTTAGCCGAGAGGTATTATTGACAATTCAATCTACAAGAGTCTTAAGCACATACCAAAGTTGCTGTTGCTACCACAGGCAGCTGGAACTCTTTGTGGAAAGTAGAGGAAAAACAGACATTCCTCTTACGAGCCTTACGATGGAGTTTTTCGATGATTATCGCATCTACTTCAAGCGAAAAGGCTATGCCTTATCAACAACGAAACAAAATCTCTTTTGGCTAAGCCGATTGATGTATAGAGCTGTGAGCCAGCAAACCATTCGCTATAATCCTTTTGAGGATGCCAATTATGAGCGAGTAGAGCGAAAAATTCGCTGTCTGGGCAAGACGGCGGTTGCCCGTCTGTTGGCTATGCCCTTTCAAAACGAACAGGCGGAGTTTGTGCGGAGGATTTTTCTTTTCTCCGTATTCACAGGTTTGGCTTTTGCCGATGTGAGCAAGTTACGATACTGTGATATTGAGACAAACAATGCAGGGATACGCTATATCCGTCAGTACAGAAAGAAGACAGCTGTAGAGAGCATCACGCCTCTGCACCCGATAGCCGAGCAAATACTCTCGCTTTACCCACTGAAAGACAAGAAAGAGGATAGTCCTATCTTCGCAACCTCGATGAGTAGAATGCAGATAGGCATGCACCTCAAGGCTGTTGGCTTGGCTTGTGGCATTCGCCAATCCCTTTCCTTTCACATGGCTCGCCATTCTTTCGGTACGCTGACATTGGAGGCTGGTATACCGATTGAGAGTATTGTCAAGATGATGGGACATGCCTCTATTGCCAGCACACAAATCTATGCCCAAATCACCGACCAAAAGATTTCAAGGGATATGGACAGGCTAATAAAAAGTTCTGCACGACACGAATAAACTCACATCTGTCATTAGAGATTTATATTTAATAAATGAGAAAAGATTCTATAAACATAAATCTATCCCTAAAGGAAGACTAACGATATTTTAACTCTTTGTGAGTGTTCCTCGCTCGTTCGTGCCCTAAGCAAATAAATCTGAAATATTATATCTGTTGGCAGTAGGAGTTGTTTTCCTTTTCTGTTGTGAGATGTGATTGATGGCTTATCTCCCTGTGAATTCGGACGGCAAAGAACAGTGTCATCAAAGTTGCAAAGATGTCGGCGACAGGCTGGGCATAAAGCACACCATTCAGTCCCCAATATGATGGAAGCAGTAATATGGCAGGGATAAAAAACAGCCCTTGTCGTCCGATATTGAGCAGAAGGCTCTGCCTTGCTCTTCCGATTGCCATATATAGCGTGGAATACACAAATTGAAATCCAAAAGTGAAGAACATAATCGTATTGGCTCGAAGGGCTATCCTTGCAATTCCCTGCATAGTTTCGTCTTTGCCGAAACAACTGATGACAGGAGAGGTAAATCCCATAATGAGTATGCTCCAAAGCACACAAAACGAGGTTGTAAGTATCAGGGAACAGCGCACTGCTTCCTTTAATCGTTGGAAGTTGCCTGCTCCGTAGTTATAGCCAGTCATCGGTTGCAGTCCTTTGACAAACCCGAAGACCACGTTTGTTCCCAATGTTACAATCTTCAGAACGATACCCACCGCTGCGACAGCCTCCGCTCCATATTTCACGGCAGCCCTCTGCAACAGACTGATGGAAAGGGTCTGGAGCAATTGCAGAAAGAGCATCGAGATGCCTATTTTGATGATGTCCGCATACATTCTCATCGTGGGAGCGAACAGGGTAAACGATACTTTCACCTCTGCTTTCGAGAGGAAGAAGCGAATATAAATGGCTGTCGTGATAATTCTTGAAAGAATGGTTGCCCATGCCGCACCTTCCACGCCCCAATTGAAAGTGTAGATAAACAAGGGGTCTAATGCAACATTGACGATAGAGCCGATAATCATTGCCATTGCAGATGTTTTCGATGCACCTTGTGAAACAATGATGTTGGACATCGACACATTCAATGCCCCTATGACACAACTGATGATGAAGAGTCTGCCGTATGCTTCTGCCAAGTGCATCATACCCTCGTTTGCTCCCATAAACAGCAGGATGTCCGGCAGGAACGCATTGCACATAAAGGCAATGAGGGCAGCCAAAATCACAGAAGTAACCACTGAGACGGAAGCGACCTGACTTGCCTTGACAATCTGCTTTGCCCCCAACAGACGGGATACATACACTCCGCCGCCGACACCGAACATCAGCCCTATCCCGAGAAACAACAGCGACAGAGGAAAAACAACCGATACGGCGGCAACGGGAAGAGTTCCCAGACGTGCAACCCAGAAAGTGTCCACCACATTGTATATTGCCATAATCAGCATTGCGATGACAATAGGTATCCCCAACTTTGTCAGGGCTTTCATCATACTTCCTTCTTGTAGAATATTTACAGCGTTGTTCATCTTTATAATCTGTATCTTTTTAAGTGAATAAATTCCGCTGCAAAGGTATGGAGGGATACAGGCTGTTGCAATAGACGGACAACGGTGATAATAGCACTATTCGTGGTAATTCTTTCTGAAAAGCGTGGGAGAGACTCCTGCGACATTAGTAAACAGTCGTGTAAAGTAGGAGTAATCGTCAAATCCCAGACTATGCGCTATCTCCTTGACGGAGGCTGTCGTATAGACCAACTTCCGCTTTGCCAACAAAATAATCTCGTCTTGAATATGACGGCTCAAGCTTGTCCCCAGAACAGCATTTACCGCCTCATTCAGGTAGGCAACGGTAATGTTCAGCCGTCCGGCATAGAATGATGGCGAACGGTTAATTCGAATATTGTTTTCCAGCAAATCCCGAAATTCCCATACTATTTCCTTGTGTCTGGTCATAGTACTCTGAAATTCGGATTGAGCTATCATTGTATTCGCAACGTTATCCACGACCAATCCCACGATGACGGTGGTCAGTCGCTGAACTATTGCTTTGGCAGATGGATTTTCCATACAACCCAATTTGCGGTCAAGAAGCGATAGTAATAGTTTCAGTTCCGATATGTCGGATAGTTGTCTTTGGGGACAACCATATCCCTCAAGCGTTCGTTTTTCCTCCTTATCCACCAGTACCGAGTCGATAATGAGAAATTTTGCAGAAAGATTGGAAGCATCAATGATGCGATGCACCTGTCCCGGACGGATGATAGCCAAACTTCCTTTCCCGAAAGCGTATTCCTTGAAATCAATATCCAGACGGCATTGCCCATCCTCTATGAATCCAAAGAAATAATAATCGTCAGTATGGGAGAAAGCGTATCTTTCCGAAGGTGCCGATGTCTGGGAGACGACACTCTTAAGATAGACTCCGAAATCTGAGAGCTGTGAACTTCTATGGATGGGTAATTGGGACATTTCTTGTACTTATTTTATTCTTGACAATACACTCTCAATGTCTATCCTGCCATTGTTGAAACTTGCTCATCACGAAAAAAGCAGAGAGTAAGCTAAGCACTGTTAGGATAATCCCAACAACTGACCATAAGAACATCTGCAAAGGAGATAGAATGGAAGTCTTTGCCAATTCAACAAAGGCATAGACACAATAAGGCAAAGTCAAGATTGTGGTAATGATAACAGGTATATATTTTCGGTATATTGCCCATTGAGCAAGATGTACTATAAGATGGAGGGAATACCCTGCAAATGCAGCAAACCACCATTGATAAGCATCCAACCATACGGCACAGAAAGAAATGAGGGAAATCAGAATGAACTCGTGGACAGTCCCAATAGCAAATGTGGCTGTGGAATAATCAAAATGTCCCCTGCGTGCAAGAAACTGCCCGAATTGAGGGAAACGCCTTTTCAATTCGTCCCTATTTCTGTCAAGCCAATGCCTAAACATGATAATCTCTTCGTATTCGTGAAGCATGAATACAACGGGGAGAAGTATCATTATCAATTTTAATTTCGTCATAATGGTTTCCAAAACTCTATGGTCATCCTTTTTTTAACACATTCCTTAAATCTCTGACATACCGAGCTTGCCGATATTTCAAATAAATCTTCACAAACGGAATCATAAACCATTTCTTAG
>NZ_JRPQ01000184.1 GCF_000762405.1 Hoylesella timonensis S9-PR14
ATTTCCTGCCCAACAAAATAAAATACGCACTTTCATATATTTCTTTTAGGGACAACTGCAAGAAAAAGGTGGATTTATGTAGATTGATGGTAAGTGGTTGAGAATATGAGAGAAACACGTTTTTTTGCCGTGAACTGCTTTGGCATGGAAAGTGCAGAAAACGTGGATTTGTGCAGAAGATGCGTTACCAAATCGTTATCCAAATACAAGCAAACGATGACAGGTAACAGAAAGCAATAAGCACAATGGTAACGGCATCTGTCATTACGGTGTTTATGCGCTGAATCACAATGTTTTGCATACCTGAAAACGCTTCAAAAACGGGTAACTTTGCCCACAAAAACAGAAGCGTATGCAGAAAGACAAAATGAAGGTGTTGCTCTACCTCAAAAAGAGCGGTTTGGATAAGTCGGGACAAGCTCCAATTATGGGGCGAATAACCTACAATCGCACGATGGCTCAGTTTAGCAGTAAACTCTCTTGTAATCCTAAGTTGTGGAATACTCGAGAGAGCCGCCTAAACGGCAAAAGTCGTGAAGCAGTAACTACCAATGCAAAGTTGGAGCAGTTGCTCCTTTCCGTACAGAGAGCGTATCAAACTCTATGTGATAGAGGAATTGAGTTTTCTGCCAAAGAGATCAAGGAGCAGTTTCAAGGCTCAATGCAGAACCGCACTACGTTCTTACAGCGATACGACCAAATGGTGGAAGAAGAGAAGAAACTTGTCGGGGTGGAGATTTCGAAACGCTGGCACTCGGTCTACTATATGATCAAGAAGCACCTGCAAGTCTTTATCCAAGAGCGATACCACACAAACGACATTACTTTTGGGCAATTAACCGAGGACTTCTTGGACGGCTTGCATCAATATAGTGTCGGTAGACATGGTCATTCTCAGAGTTACTATCGCAAGATGACTTTGGCTGTAAAGAAGGTATGCCGTTTGGCTTTTCGTGAAGGACTGATTGACCGCCCTCTCTTTGATCTTGTCAAAATAGACCGAGGAGAGAGCAAACTACCGAGAGCATTGGATTGGTCTTCTTTAGAGAAGATTTTGAATGTTCAATTAGAAGATTACGAGGTAGAATTGTCTCTTGCTCGCAATCTCTTCCTCTTTACATGCTACACAGGTACAGCCTTCTGTGATATGATGAACCTGAGCAAAGAGCATCTTGTACAGGATGATGCAGGAGCAATGTGGCTGAAGTTTAGACGGCAGAAGACTGATACCCTCTGTCGGGTAAAACTTCTTCCCCAAGCTATTGCTTTGCTCGATACCTATCATTCGGAAGAACGAGATAGATTGTTACCGACAATTACTTATGAGACTTACCGATTTTTGCTCAAAGCCTTACAGCTGAAGGCTGGAATATCTATTCCCTTGACCGCACATGTCGGAAGGCACACCTTTGCCACCTTGATAACCTTAGAGAATGGAGTGCCGATAGAAACCGTGAGTAAAATGCTTGGGCATAGCAAGATTGAGACTACTGAACGATATGCTCATGTAACACCAACGAAAGTATTCGAGGAGTTTGGTCGCTTTCTCTCTTTCACCTCAGATTTAACCCTTAGCCTTTAAGATTATGCGTAGCACATTCAATATCCTATTCTACATCAATCGTAGCAAACTGAGAACAGATGGCACTACGGCTATCCTTTGCCGTATTACGATAGACGGATCAAAAGTAGTAATGTCCACAGGAGAAAGTATCTCTCCCAAAGATTGGAGCGTGAAGCGACAAGAGACGAATGACAAGAAACAGAATCAACGCTTGCAATCGTTTAGAGAGAAGATAGAGCAGGGATATAATGCATTGCTCTTGCAATTTGGTGCAGTGAGTGCCGAGTTGCTTAAGAACCATCTACAAGGAGTTGGAGCAAATCCGACCATGCTACTTGCTCTTAGCCGAGAGGAATTGTCGATAGTTCAATCTACAAGAGCATTAAACACCTACCAAAGTTGCCGTTGCTATCATAGGCAACTGGAATTGTTCGTAGAGAGTAAGGGAGAAGAAGACATTCTTCTTACGACCCTTACCATGGAGTTTTTCGATGATTATCGTATCCATCTCAAGCGAAAAGGCTATGCCTTATCGACAACGAAACAAACTCTCTTTTGGCTAAGTCGGCTGATGTATAGGGCGGTAAGTCAGCAAACCATTCGATACAATCCTTTTGAGGATGCGAAGTATGAGCGAGTAGAGCGAAAGATCCGCTGTTTGGGCAAGACGGATATTGCTCGCATTTTGGCTATGCCCCTTCAAAATAAGGAAGCGGAGTTTGTGCGGAGGATATTTCTTTTCTCTGTATTCACAGGCTTGGCTTTTGCAGATGTGAGCAAGTTGCGGTACTACGATATTGAGACGAATAGTGCTGGGGTACGTTATATTCGTCAGTACAGAAAGAAAACTGATGTAGAGAGCATTACACCACTGCACCCGATAGCTGAGCAGATACTCTCAATATTCCCTGCAAAAGATAAGAAAGAAGACAGCCCCATTTTTGAAACATCGCTCAGCCGAATACAGATAGGGACGCACCTCAAAGCGATAGGTTTGGCTTGTGGAATTCGGCAACCGCTTTCCTTTCATGTCGGTCGCCATTCATTCGGCACGCTGACATTGGAGGCAGGAGTGCCGATTGAGAGTATTGCCAAGATGATGGGACATGCCTCCATTGCCAGCACTCAGATCTATGCTCAGATTACGGACAGCAAGATTTCAAAGGATATGAATAAGTTGATAGAGAAAAAGTGTAAAATATTAGCGAATTCTTGGTGTCAGATAAGAAATAAAATAGCAAAATAGAGTCTCATATCGTTATGGAGGGAGTGGAAAGATACTTTTCTCTCTCTCCATAAATAACGGTGTACATCACAAGTTGTCTAATATGTGCAGTCCATAAAAAATCAAAGTTATATTTTAATTTCTGCACATTATACTATTTTAGTCTCACTTTGTCGTATTCACTACTCACATAATCAAAGAAGGACGAAAGCAAATATAAAGTTATCCAAAGGAAGTCCAAGAGGAAATATATAGAAACTCCTCGATATGTTGATTTTATAATAAAAGAAGAAGTTTCCCATATTGTTTTCCATGTATCTACATATTTTATCGAAATTCTCTCTTTGATGTATAGATATACTTCATGGAACGGGATACTAAGCAATGATGCAGAAAGAAGCAAAATACATAGTAAAGCTAACACTATAATATAAAATGAAAGAGTGGTTGCCTTTTTATAATAGTTCTTCAATCTCACTCCTATCGGCATTAATTGAGCATTGACCTCCATTTTATATGGACTAAAATCAGTCTTCTGGAATTTGTCAATTAACATTAGAATAAATGAGAAGAATAAACCTACAAAAAGTGATAGAGCAGATACAACATATCCAGCAAACTCCCTACTAAATCCACCTACTGTTGTAATTGCTGTCACGACAGAAATCATTAATATATACCATTGGATTTTGGTGAGATAACATCGAGGTTTATTCTTTTTTATGCTTAATTCGGAACTACTAACACCTGCATATTGGTAATAATGCGCATCACGAACTAACGTTTTGAATGCTTCTTTAAAATTCATGAATCTCCTGATTTATATTCCTCTCTGTTTTAATTTCAGTTAAAAGATTGTGGCAATACTTCTGTATCGCCACAAAATCAGGAAGACCTGTTTGTTCGTCAGAAGTAATACCTTCATCTGAAAGATAAATAGTTGGTCTTATACTTTGAATATCCTTCGCAATATCATAATTGGCATTCCTACCCTGTTCATCTGCAGTATATATGCGCCCCTTACCTTCACCGAGAGCCTGATCTTCAAGTTTCATTTCAGATACAGCCTGCATAATTTCTCTTGTGCCATCAGAGTTAATAGGAAGTTTTTGACTAACTGGTCTAACACGTACCTCTACCTCAAATTCCTGTGCAGCTTCAGTTGCATTGGTGCGAAGACTTTCTGATAGCGGTAATGGTGCTGTAAAACTAAACATTCTTATGGCTGCGGATTTCTCATATTTTTCTTTGAGTCGCTTTGGCACAAATGGCTCTACATCTACATTGAAGAAGTTGTCACTCCCACCAAACAATTCTTTAATAAACTCGTTTACAGGTCCCTGAATACTTTCTTCTGTATAAGATTGACATAGTAATACTGCATACTTGTCATTTAAGACGGGGTTCAGAAGAATGTAGTATTTATCCAAAACTGCGTAATTTGGTTTTATTTCAGCCTTCTCTTCTATTTTTTCTGTATCTTGATACTCTCTTAAGATACCATACTTGCCACCTTCTATAACTCCATCTATCATCCATTTGTCTGAATAAAGTTTCATCGGCAGCATATTACTATCATCAATACCAATTACTTTTTTACTTTTATCGTCCTTATGAAATTTGTCCTGCCCCACACCGTTAACAAATGAACTAAAAAGATATTCCATGAGACTATTATCTGATAAATCAGACTGAGTGGAATATTTTTCCTTTAAGAAATCTCTAAAGGTTTTATTTTCGTCTTGCTTTTTAGGCTTAAGACCAATTATATAAACATTGAGTTTTGGATTATGAGCCATAATATATGATATTTATAATATACTTTCCATTTTTTTAATTGCCTCCTGCTCTTTGAGACAGGCTTGGTAGCGGAGTTCATTGGCTTGAAGTACAAGGTCATTGATGCGTTGTTGTATTGCTTCGTCTTGAAGCAATGGAATAGGGACTTCAGCAAGTTGCTTATCATCTATTTCGTCAACAACAGCTCCATAAGTGTGCCGCACAATTAAAGGTAAAGCATAGTTTGTAGACAACCAAGCATATATATAGCCTGCCAAGTCTTTATTTCGAGGTGATAACCTTAAACAATGTTCGTTTGCAACCCAACCTGTCCAATGTTTAGGAACGATCATAATTTTTCCAATGGTACCACTTCTAGTTATCAGACACATGTTCTCTTCCAATGAAAGCTCTTTCTCTATTCTATCGGCATGCTTGCCGAAGGAAAGATACTTTTCTCCAGAAGGATTAAGTTGCAACAGCTGTTTGCCACCAAAGAAAGGTACTCCTTGCTCTTTCTCTACATAGATGCGTTTGAAACGACCTGGAAGAATAATATCTTTGGATATACGCGGATCTCCAAGCGTAGTTACTTCCTTGGCATACTTCGAGATAAGGTTAATTATCTCGTCTACTTCGGGCAAGTGATAAGAGGCATCAAGGCGATTATTGAGTTTAGAGAGAGGCACTGTGTAATTGCGGAAGCCAGCTTCTGGAGCGTAATATTGGGGTGTGAGATTTGGTCTTTCGGGTATTTGTAGTGCATCATAAAGCAACTGCTGTGCTTCATCAATAAGTGCGTTCGACTGGTCACGCAAATCGTAAGATGCCACAATGGCTTCATGAATCAGTCTTTTTATCTCTTCTGGTGCATTGGGAATGGGAATATTACAGAGGTGTTCAGGCTCAATTTCATCAACAACTGCACCATAAGTAAACGAACGAACTATCGCTTTTCCTATTTCTGTAGCAAAGAAAGCGTAAATATAGCCAGCATTTTCAGCAGATATCCGAATAGCATGTTCGCTGATGCAACATTTTCTGAGCGTATTGTTAACATAGGTAATATTTCCTATAGTACCAGAACGAGATAATAAAATTTGTCCATCTTTTACTCCATATTGTTTGGTGTACTTCTTATCTACAAATTTTTGAGGGATAGGTTTAATTTCAAGCATCTCAGAGCTACCCAAAAAAGGAACTCCTTTGGGTAAGTAATTCCTTTTAGCTCTTGGTCCATAATATGCATCTTTCACTAATCCGTTCTTTCCCCACAGATACACCCAACCATAAAGGTTTTGATATACCTTGTTAAGTGCTTTGATTGCTTCTATGTCGTAGGCAGAAGCATCAAGTCGTACCCCGTTTCTTTGCATTTGCGATAAAGAAATGGTACAAAATCTTAACGGAGAAGGCAACAAAAGAGGGTCTATCTGTCGCTTGGATTCTGATTGCTCGATAATAGGGTTTGCTGTGCTTACCATGTTATGCCATTTTCACGTTTCCACTTATTAAACACATCAGCCACCAGTATGGTCTGGTCGTTGACTATCTTCTCTTCAAAAGTCTCTTGGCGATAGCTCACATTACCCTCGCCATCTACCTCTCGCACTTGGTTTTCCTCGTGATGCAATATAAGATTACCTTCTTCATCTCGCTTATATATAGTATTGCCACGTTTATCGTGTCCGATGTGGTCTATCATAGCCATAAATATATTGTAGTCAGGAATGGTACCTAACTTTTCTTCTTCGGCTATTTCTACATCACTCTTTTTAACTACAAAAAGAATAGAACATTGAGTTCCATTGTGAGGTTGGAAGGTGTCAGCATGAAGGTCTATGCTGGCTATGATATGTGTTTTGCGCATAAGCCATACACGAATAAACTCTAAACCAGGAGAACTAAAAATGCTATCAGGCAATACAATGGCTGCACGTCCTCCAGACTTGAGTAACTGAATGATACGTTCAATGAATATTTGCTCAGGAGGTACACTTCCTCGTAAGTTGGTTTCATTCATTTCCCATTTTCCCAACACCTTTGTCCAAGTATGTGCAAGTTCAAATTGCTCAAGTATAGACTGATCATTAATAGGAATTTTTGAGCCAAAAGGAGGGTTGGTTACAATCACATCAAACAGCCCTATTGTCTTATGATTGAGAATGGATCCTTGAGGTAAATCCATTTTTTGTTCCAGCATTGACTTTTTCCCTTGCTCCCATAATTGCGGAGGTAGTAAAGTGTTGAGCTGTATGATGTTCCCACTACCATCATTGTTCATTACCATATTCATCTTTGTAGCTTTAACAAGGTCGGGATTGATATCAAAGCCAAAGAAGTTTTCAGCTGCTATACGAGATATTTCCTCATTAAAAGCATTGCGGATAACAGGAGTCCAATCTTCCATATTTTCTCCATATTCCTTTTGCATCTTAGCCTTAATGGTTGCAATCACCGCATTCATAGCCGTAACGACAAAGCCACCTGTGCCACAGCTACTATCCAAGACTTTCTCACCCTCTTTGGGATTGAGCATAGCTACTGCCATTTGCATTACATTACGTGGAGTAAAGAATTCACCACGATCACCACGTAGATTTGAACCTACAATTTCTTCGTAAGCCTTACCTTTAAAATCAATACGAGTATCAAGTAGTGAATACTTTTGGAGTTCACCCACTATTTGAGTAACAGTACGTGGCTCAAGTTTTATAAGATCATTTGCCTCAAATATCTTACCATTACGCTTCTTTACTTCCTCAAATATTTGTGCTATGCGTTTATAAACAGAGGCTTGTCCATCTGGATAGTTTCGTTCGCTTGATGTCGTATAAAATTCGATAGGTTTGGTTACATTTCGCTCATCAGTAATCTTACAGAAGATGATCTTGAGGAACTCAAAGAATGCAGCTTGTTTAGAATGTCCCTCATTGACAGAAATAATATCGTGACAAGTACGGAACGTGAAAAGTAAGTTGTCATCCGTAGCTTTAGAGAGTTTCTTGCGTTGTGGTCTCTCATTTTCATTATTACTACCATCTGCCGAAGGTATGTCATTACATTCCTCATAATGGATTATACCATCAGGAGCGATAATCTTCTTATATACGGTTTTATGTTTGCCATTTGTCCACATCCCCCATAGGCAATTGGCACAAGAAGCCATATAGGTTTTTAATTGAGCTACCCCTTCTCCCTTATCAGTAGGTTTGACAGATTCTTTTTTACACTCAATAATGAGTCCTATATGTTGTTGATCTTTTCGTTCCTCCTTAGTTGCATTTTCTGGAAATACCACAATATCTGCGCGTTTCTTCCCATTTCCCATTTTAATAGGAAACTCTACGGCAATTTGCTCCTTTGAATATTTATGCTCAATAACCAAACGCTTCTCTACAGTTTGACGCACATATTCTTCGGGAGTCTCTTTTCTTATAGTACCATCAATATAATCTCTTACTTTCCCTTCTGGGATTATTTGAATAATTGTATCTGTCATAATTTATACTATTAAATCTTTTGGTGAAACTCCGAGCAAGTCTGCCACTTTGAAGATGGTGGCGAGATTAGGTTGTTTGCGGTTGCAAACATAGGCATTAGTCATACTGAAACTCATACCAAGTTGTTTAGCTAACCACGTTTGAGTGCGACCTCTTTCTTTTAGCTTGTCTTTGATAAGATTGCTATGCTCGATGTTCTGTGCCATAAGATTGTGCGTTTGTCTATTTAATCATGCAAATATATGAACTTATATTGAATAAAACGAAGAAAACGGCAGCTTTAACACAATGAATACGATATTATTACTTTGAGGTGGGGGTATGGTGGTACTAATCATATCAAAATGAGAAAAACACCTATCATTGTTGTATAAAGTAGTTTCACAATACTTGCTCCTGATATACAACAAAAACTCTCGGAACAGATGTCCAAGAGTTTTGAGTTGTGTAGAGAAGTCAAGGCTTTGCTTGATAAAGCAAAGGTTATGATAGCATATGTTATAGCGAACTTCGCTTGACATAATTCTCTTGTAGTATCCTATTGAGATCGGAGAGTCTATAGAGGATCTTGCCAGCAATTTGGGTGTAGGGGAAAATGCCTTTGTCCCGATAGTCCTGCAAGGTGCGTGGAGAAAGGAAAAGCCTTTCGCAGACCTCTCGACCTGTGAGGTAGAGTTCGCCATCAAATAGAGGACGATGTGTCTGTGCTGTGGTTCGCACACGCTTTGTAAGGTTTCTAATGCCCGAAATGAGTTGCTTCATTTCGGGTGTTTCTTTGTTGATCGTTTCAAACTCCATAGTCGTTTAGCTTTTACGAGGGTTAGACTTCGAGAGGAGAACTTCCACGTCCTCACGCTTATAGTAGCACTTATGCCCAATCTGAATAAAGGGCAACACGGAAGTATCCCGATAATGTTGCAGTGTCCGCTTACTGATGTTCAGTATTCGGCACACATCCCCATTGTGCAATAGGTCGGGTAATTCGGCAGGTGGAGCAAAGTGCTCGTTGAAGCAGTCTGTGAGTTCCACGATACTCTCTTTCAGTTCCTCCCAAGCGGAGGTGTCAATGGCTGTAAATCTCATTTTCCGTTGTTGTTTTATTTGCGTGATTATTGATTTCTGACGCAAAAGTAAGCAGTGGATTTCGATTTCCGAAGAGGTCGTGATAAGCAGGGAAGAAGAGGGAAACGGCAGGAAGTCCACACATCATATCTCCCCTATTTTTCCCTTTTCAAATCCTCTTGCATCGCTCTAAAAGTCATTTGTTCCTTACGAAAAGTGCAAAACTCTGCGAATCGTTGCAGACCTCACACTTTCTCACCGTACTATCCGCACACTTATTTTGCCCCTTTTCCTCCATTGTTGGGCGAAAAGGGGCTTTCTCGTTGTGTCGTAGCAAAGAAAAGTGATGTACTTTGATGCAAGAACACCGCCACCTTTGGCTCTGCGAAAAAGCCTGCCTAACTTGGCTTTGGTAATCGAGAACGTGCCAAATATCAAAACCAAGTAATAGAAAGCAATTCGCACAATGAAAAGAGAAAACTGCGACAACACCTCAAAGAACATCCAAATAGAGGAGTTCCTTTCGGAGCGATATGAGTTCCGTTACAATACCGTCTTAAACCGAGCCGAGTATTGCCAAAGAGGAACGGGGAACTATGTGGCGATAGACCGCTACTGCATCAACACGCTTAAACGAGCCTTGAATAAGGAAGCCAACGTACAGACTTCATCAGAAAACTTATACAGTATCATAGAAAGCGACTTCTCTCCACGGATCAATCCTGTACAAGCCTATTTCCACAGTTTACCTGCTGTAGACGCAGTGAAGCAAGAAGCAATAACTGCACTTGCTAATTGTGTAATCGTAGCCAATCCCGATAAGTGGAGGGAATACCTTACCAAATGGTTGGTGGCGGTAGTCGCCAATGCGATGGATGACAAGCAGTGTTGTAACCATACTTGCCTTGTATTGACGGGTGAACAGGGAAAATTCAAGACCACATTCCTTGACCTCCTTTGTCCGCCAGCCCTATCCGACTACCGCTATACGGGAAAGATATACCCACAGGAGAAAGATGTGTTGAGCCTTATCGGTCAAAACCTCATCATCAACATTGACGACCAACTCAAAGCCCTCAACAAGCGAGATGAGAACGAACTGAAGAACCTCATTACCTGTCCACAGGTGAAGTATCGTATGCCTTACGAGAAGCATATCGAGGAGCGACCACACTTGGCGAACTTCGTGGCTTCGGTCAATGGCAACGATTTTCTCACCGACCCGACAGGAAGCCGACGTTTCCTACCTTTTGAGGTATTGGCGATAGATATAGACCTAGCCAAGACAATCCCAATGGATGCTGTGTATAGCGATGCCAAAGCACTACTAAAAAGCGGATTTCGCTATTGGTTCAATGATGAGGAGATTATCGAACTGCACCATAATAGCGAAGCCTTTCAAGTCTATACGACTGAAATGGAACTATTGCTCCGCTATTTCACCCTTCCAACGGAAGCGGAGAAAGCCACCAAGCGATTCTATATGACCAATTCGGAGATAGTGGGGTATCTCTCCTGCTATACCCGACAGCAGCTCTCTCCCAAGCGGATGGGCGAAGCCTTGCGAAAGGCTGGTTATACAAGGGAGTGTCGCAGGGTAAACGGCAATCCCGTATATGTCTATGCTGTTCGCAAGATTCATCCCGAGCAGCCGCCATAGCACTCTCTTACTATCTCCCTTCACTATACTCATTTCTCTTTTCCTTTCTATTCTCCTTACTACATTACTACAACTAAGGATAATACAGTGAAAGAGAAAGGATTGCAGGAGGTATTCATATTGCGACGCAGCTTACTACCATCTTTCTACGCTTCTACAGCAGAATGAAGATGGCATGGTGTAGACATAAGTTGTAGAAGGATGAAATCGAATGAAGTGTTACACTTTTCTCTTTCATTGTCAATTACTTATCCGATTGTCGAAAGGTAGTAAGATAAAAACGGAAAAACTCCGAAAAGGGAAAATCATCAGCAGAAAAACAATCCTTCGTCAGCCGAAGGTAAAACGACTATCGGGTGAAGACAAAAGAACCATCAACTGAGAATTAGCTCCCCGAGTTATTTATTCCATTTTCAAATAATCAAGAAATAACTATAGCAATGAACTACGAATATTATGACCTGCAACACATCAAGAGTATCTCCATAGCGGATTACCTGAATGCTCGTGGCATGCAGCCTATCAAGAGATACAGCAGCTATGCCCTTTACAATGCACCCTATCGAGAAGACCACAATGCCAGCCTAAAAGTGGACTTCGCACACAATCTCTGGTATGACTTCGGCTTGGGCAAAGGTGGCAGCATCATAGACCTTGTGATGTTGTTGCAAAGGT
>NZ_JRPQ01000185.1 GCF_000762405.1 Hoylesella timonensis S9-PR14
TTCGGCTTGGGCAAAGGTGGCAGCATCATAGACCTTGTGATGTTGTTGCAAAGGTGCAATGCTCACGAAGCAATGAGCCATTTGGCAGGGAACGCTCTTTCCTTTCATCGTGCAANTCCTTCAAAGGNAGAAANATCAAAACAATNCCCAAGCACAAGGCGCATTCTNGGCATCAGTGAGGAACTNCCCCCACACCTGCAACGCTATTTGCAGGAGGAGCGNAAGATTGACNTTTNGCTTGCCAANCACTATCTGCGTTCCGTGTGCTANGAGGTGGACGGAAGAACTTACACCGCCATAGGATTTCCCAATCGGACAGGAGGATATGAACTCAGGGACGACAGACATTTCAAAGGGACAATCGCTCCGAAAGATATTTCCGTTATCGGTTGTGTGGATGGGACAAAAGACATCGCACACAACATTTTTGAGGGCTTTATTGATTTTCTGTCCTTTTTCACGATGAAAGGAAAAGAAACCATCTCACCCTCCATCGTGCTGAACTCGGTCAGCAATCTTTCACGAGCTATNGCCTATCTTCACGAGAACGGCATTGANTCCGTTCGAGCTTTCCTTGACAACGACCAAGCAGGACGACAAGCCCTCCAGTCTTTACAATCGGCTGGTATCAAAGTAGAGGATATGNGCCGACATTATGGCAGATATAAAGACCTGAACGAGTATCACGTTTCTCGCCAGAAAGTGATGGANCAAAAACAGAAGGAACCGCAATCGGTCGTCAAGCGTGGATTTCGCAGATAAGGCAAAAGAGTGCAATTAAAACCAAGTATCAACNGGGTATCCTTAGGGACTAAAAGAGAACAAGAGGCAGACAGATAGCTTTGTTTCAAGAGCAATGGCAGTTTTNCCAACTGCAAGTTTCCTAAAAAGAAACTTAGCAACAAAGCTTCTGTGCATTCAGAGAATGCAAACACCTCAAAGGGGAGTTTCGGATTGGGCGGAGCGGCATTTAGAAGAAATGCCATAGCTCATTAGGGCATTTTCTNCACGCTCCACTTGCNTNACTGCTAAAAAAGCCCTTCTGAGCCAAGGGACTCCGCCCCTTTGGATACCCTTAAAACAATATTCAACTTATGGGCTACGCAGTATTACATATAGACAAAGCTCGTGGCAACGACTCGGCAATGACCGCACACATCGAGCGTACATTCGTGCCAAGTAATGTCGATGCAACTCGCACACACCTCAACCGTGAGTTGGTGCAATTTCCTGCAAATGTCACCAACCGCACGGAAGCCATAGAACACCGCATCNCCACAGCAAACNTCTACCGTAAGGTGGCAGACAACCAAGTCAAGGCACTTCGCTTTATCCTCTCAGGGTCGCACGAGGATATGCTCAAACTTGAAAGCGA
>NZ_JRPQ01000186.1 GCF_000762405.1 Hoylesella timonensis S9-PR14
TTCGGCTTGGGCAAAGGTGGCAGCATCATAGACCTTGTGATGTTGTTGCAAAGGTGCAATGCTCACGAAGCAATGAGCCATTTGGCAGGGAACGCTCTTTCCTTTCATCGTGCAANTCCTTCAAAGGNAGAAANATCAAAACAATNCCCAAGCACAAGGCGCATTCTNGGCATCAGTGAGGAACTNCCCCCACACCTGCAACGCTATTTGCAGGAGGAGCGNAAGATTGACNTTTNGCTTGCCAANCACTATCTGCGTTCCGTGTGCTANGAGGTGGACGGAAGAACTTACACTGCCATAGGATTTCCCAATCGAACAGGAGGATATGAACTCAGGGACAACGGTCATTTCAAAGGGACAATCGCTCCGAAAGATATTTCCGTTATCGGTAGTGAGGAGGGTGCAAAAGACACCACACACAACATTTTTGAGGGCTTTGTTGATTTCCTGTCCTTTCTCACGATGAAAGGAAAAGAAACCATCTCACCCTCCATCGTGCTGAACTCGGTCAGCAATCTTTCACGAGCTATNGCCTATCTTCACGAGAACGGCATTGANTCCGTTCGAGCTTTCCTTGACAACGACCAAGCAGGACGACAAGCCCTCCAGTCTTTACAATCGGCTGGTATCAAAGTAGAGGATATGNGCCGACATTATGGCAGATATAAAGACCTGAACGAGTATCACGTTTCTCGCCAGAAAGTGATGGANCAAAAACAGAAGGAACCGCAATCGGTCGTCAAGCGTGGATTTCGCAGATAAGGCAAAAGAGTGCAATTAAAACCAAGTATCAACNGGGTATCCTTAGGGACTAAAAGAGAACAAGAGGCAGACAGATAGCTTTGTTTCAAGAGCAATGGCAGTTTTNCCAACTGCAAGTTTCCTAAAAAGAAACTTAGCAACAAAGCTTCTGTGCATTCAGAGAATGCAAACACCTCAAAGGGGAGTTTCGGATTGGGCGGAGCGGCATTTAGAAGAAATGCCATAGCTCATTAGGGCATTTTCTNCACGCTCCACTTGCNTTNCTGCTAAAAAAGCCCTTCTGAGCCAAGGGACTCCGCCCCTTTGGATACCCTTAAAACAATATTCAACTTATGGGCTACGCAGTATTACATATAGACAAAGCTCGTGGCAACGACTCGGCAATGACCGCACACATCGAGCGTACATTCGTGCCAAGTAATGTCGATGCAACTCGCACACACCTCAACCGTGAGTTGGTGCAATTTCCTGCAAATGTCACCAACCGCACGGAAGCCATAGAACACCGCATCNCCACAGCAAACNTCTACCGTAAGGTGGCAGACAACCAAGTCAAGGCACTTCGCTTTATCCTCTCAGGGTCGCACGAGGATATGCTCAAACTTGAAAGCGA
>NZ_JRPQ01000187.1 GCF_000762405.1 Hoylesella timonensis S9-PR14
GCCACCAGTTGAGAAAGAAAAAGACAAAGCCTGAGAAAAGCACCGTCCAAATCTTTGGCCACGTGATTTTCTCCTCCTTCACGCCCTTTGTCCCAAGACAGGATAAGGCAAGGAACACCACACAAAAGAGTTTCGTCCAAAGGATGGAAGAGAACAATCCCGTGGTGCGCTGGAAATTCATCAGTATCTTATCAATGATTCCAAGCGTAAAACCCCAGACATAAAAAGCCTCGTAGCAGAACCAATAACAATTTATCAAGAGGAATATCACCGATATACCCCGCATAAAATCCATGACTTTACCTAATGCCCTTAAATCATCCTCCTGTGCCATAATTGTATTGTTTTGGGAGCCTCCCCCGTCCCCTCCAAAGGAGGGGAGAAAGAAATGCCTATTTATTGAATGAGTTTATATTAATGTTTTCTACGTCTAAGATTTACCTTACTTTGTCTGCGAAGTTTACGCTGCCATGCCGCTTCCTTCCAATCATCGTTGCCCGATGAAGAGAAGGATTCTCCCACCATATCGTCGATAAGTTCATCGACCAGGTTGTCGCTTTCCTCTGTGTCTTGCTGTAATGATTGTGTGTTATTTGTCTGCTCATGGCTAACAGATGGACTACCATAGAGCGATTCATCCAAGAATGGATTGTGTGCTGGATTAGATAGATATGCGTTGAATACATTAGCAGCATATCCCTTGCCCAATCGGGAGCCGTTGAGCGCAATTCCCTCTTTATCGTCAATAAAGGTAATGCCATAGATACGACCGCTTTCGTTCTTTCGGATAAACACACGCAAGCCTTGTTCTTCCAATCTTTGTCGAAGTTCTTCCTCTGTCTTTGGAGAGGTACGCATTGTTTGTAACACCTTGTTCCTTATGGTTGGTATCAGTGGTTTGATGGTTTGCTTCGACTTCTGTATCCTGTCCTGTATGGCAGTATAGCCCACACCACGGCCGATGTCTGAGGCATGGATGGGTGTGCTTACCTTGTTACCTTTATCATCAGTCGGAACATAGACAAGTCCATCGTAATTCTTTCCCCGAAACTCCGTCTTTACTTCTTCTACAGCAAGGTTATATTTGCCCAAAATGGCGTTCAGTTCGCCCAAAGAACAGAAACGATAATGTTTCATCACCATGCGAAGAATACTTGCTACCTGCTCCTTAATGTTTCTTTGGGTGGTATCAATCTTGGGCGTTTCTTTCATCGCCTTGTCAGTAACTTTTGAACTTGGAATGAGACCAAATTTCCTTTCCAAGGTATCAGTAATTTTCTTGCTTCTTCGCTTTTCAAATTTGTCGTTGATTTTCTTTCCCTCTCCGTTCACTCGAAGCGACACGATATGTATATGCTCGCGAGCAATGTCACTATGCTTGAACACGATGTAGGGTTGCTTGCCATAGCCGAGTGCCTCCATATACTCCTTGGCAAGCTGCATAAGCGTTTCATCGGATAGTTTTTCGTCCGGGTGCGGATTGAGGGAGCAATGGAACACCATCTTCTTGGTACGACAGTTCTTCGGTATCAATGCCTCCATATCAGCAAGCACGTCCTCCATCGTATAACGTCCTTCCTTGCTCTGATACAATTCAGCGGCAAGAAGAATATTCGCTTCTCCTTTTTCAACCTTTTTGAAGTTGTAGCCGAGTGCCCCTCCAAGGTTTTCCGTACTTGAAATCTTCGCTATCATTTCTTGCGGTAATCTATGGTAAGACGGATAGCCTGTTCCTGCAAGGCAATGATTTGAGCCGAGAGTTTCTCCAATTTTTCAAGAAGAATCTGTGCGGTTTTTACGCTGTGATAACTGTTGATGGCACGCACGGTCTGGTTATAGAGTACGCCAATCTTATGGACTTGTGCTGTCAGTTCGGAGAGTTTCCGATAGTATTCCACTGCGGATTTATCCACCGTAATGACCTTGAAACTCTCTCCAAGAATACGCCCACGCACAAAATCCGACTTGGTTTCTGCGCCCGAACGCTGAAACAAATCAATCGCCCGTTGCTGGTCTTTCGGGTTAGGAAGACGCACATGCCAGTTGTCCCAACGCGGCTTTTCTGCAGTTTTTCGTTCTGAACCGTGTTCCGTTTCCTTTTTCATATCTGTTTTATCTTCTAATTACGACTTTGGAGGAATTTATCTCCCCTTCGGGGCAAGGGTCTTTGTGGTACAACTGTAAGTTTGTGTTACAAAGACACACCTTGCCAATATCAAGAGATGATGCAATAGAAGCATCCACCTTTCAGGGTGTCTGTTTCAAAGAATACATCTCTATATCTTCTATCTGCCTGCAAAGTTACGGCAGATTTTCAAATATCTCATTATCAGCGACATTCACTCTTTTTCCTTTCATTTCCCTGCATTTCACAGGCGTCATAAAATCAGCCGAAATATCATTTATTTTGCAGTCAGAACGAGCGAACAATGGTATGATGTCACAAGCAAAAGACATATCATATTACTGTCTGCTTGCACCAAAGATAATAAGAAGGAACAATACATATTCATAACAATTTATTGTCATGACAAACTATTGTCAGTACAACAGATTGTAAGAACTCGAAATCGTTCTTTAGGACTATCGTATGAACCAAATGTAGTCAAAACAAACTGTCTGCTAATAACTCTTAAGAATAAAAGAACATCCAAACATCAAATAGACAAATAATATAAACTAAGAAATTATCATTATGGAGAACAAACAACAACACCCCCTCTTTCTGGGGTTCTCCTCGCAAAAGGGAGGAGTGGGAAAAAGTACGCTTGCCGAAATCATAAGTAGCATCCTTTTCTATGAGAAGGATGTCAATCTCTTCGTGGTGGACTGCGACTTGTCACAGGATTCCTTTTACAAGCTCAGGGAGCGAGAGAAGAGTGTCATTCAGAAAAGCGAGGAACTGTCAAGGTCGATGGAAGCGTATTTTCAGACATTCGGTAAACAAGCATACCGAATTTACAAGTCCGCCCCCCGTGATGCGGTCAAAACAGCCAGTAACCATATCGAGAGACTCCATGACGAGGAGTTTCAGGTGGTCGTGTTCGACTTCCCCGGTCATGCAGGAACCTCTGAGCTGATGGAGCTGTCCCTTCAGATGGACTATATCCTTTCTCCGCTTGAAGCCGACATCCAGTCCTTGGTCTCATGTCTGGCATACGCCAAGACTATCACGGACATTGGAGTTTCTATGTCCGATTCCCGGATAAAGGACATCATACTGTTTTGGAACAAGGTGGACAGAAGGGTAAGGAACGTCATCATCGACGAATACACGAAATTCATCAACGAGCAGCAAATCACGCTCCTTCCCGGCTATGTATATGCCATGCACCGCTTCTCCCACGAACTTTCCACATACGGGCTACGAGGAGTGTTTCGCTCCACCTATCTGCCTCCCGCAAAGGGGTTGAGAATAGGCACAGGAGTGGATGAGCTCATATCAGATTTGATACAACGTCTCAAACTAAAAACGAAATCAGAAAATGGCAACGATTGAGGAAAGAAAGCAACAGCTGGAAAACAAGCTGAAGAAAATGGCAGAGGACAACGTCGTTGTGGAACCAGCAACGACTCCCAACTCCTTCGACCCGACCGATGAAGCTGCGCCTTTGCCTGAAACATCACGAGAGGAGGAAAGAACCCAGAAAGAGGCAAAGACGCTAAAAGAGAAATTTGCAGAAAAAACCGATGAGGAAACTGGGGAGACAAGGGATAAGGAAACAAGAAAAGAAAGTAATCCGAGAATGGAAAAGCCCATCAGGCTATCCCTTTCCATCGAGGAGTACCGTTCCCTGTACTTTCGTCCCGTCCGTTCCCAAATGCGGACAGCCTTCTCTATAAATCTGGAAACGCTGCAGAATCTGCGCAACGTATTGCAGGACTTGGGGGAGCGTGTCTCCATAGCCGCATATATTGACAACATCCTTCGGGAACACCTGCGTGAACATTTGGAATTGCTCAACAGTGCGGCAGCAAAGCAAAGACGCAAGACAACTATAACACTATGATGGAAACAATACTTTTCAGTTTTATACTGATACTCATCATCATTTGGATAATGCTGGGTATCCTGTACTTCTATATGCGGTATGTATCTCCGTATGGCGTCCTTATCAAAAGAAATAAAAAGTGCAATGAGCAGACTAAGCAGAATGAAGCGACGAAGGAAAAAGACGGACAAAAAGGAGAAGGAACAGAAGAGCAAGCCGAGTTTGTACTGATTGGCAAAAGCCGTTCCATTTCCCCTATTATCCCACAAGCTCCCTCTGCTTCATCATCTGAAAATTCAAAGCAGAATAGTAATAATTTTGCACCTCAGAACTCCGAAAAGAAAGAGGACATGAAGGAAGAGGATAACGAGATGGAGGTTAGCTACGAGATGGAAAGAGAGGACGAAAACGAGGTTGCTCGCGAGGAGCTGAGTCTGCCCATTGAGTCCGCATCTGAAGATGGCGAGGTATCCAGTCAATCTATCCTCGCACGTGACTTAGGTCGCATGAGAAAGTGGCGTAAGAACAGTGATGAGGTAGATGATGCCGAAGTCAAGGAAATTGTCGGTCAACTTAAAGGCACTGACTTTATGGAGAAATACAAGGAGTATGTCGCCAAAATGCAAGGTGAGCAGTCCANCCTGCTGGATAAAATCCGAAGCGCAGAGGAAGGAGAAGAGCAGACAGATGAATTGTCCACTTTCGATGCCTCCAGAAAGAACTCTTCTGACAATATGATGACGGAAACTGACGATATGGGCGAGCGTCCACTGTCATATTATCTGTAAACTAATGTTCTTACTCATATTATAAAATTGTAAAGTGATGCGGGGGTGGCTCAAAAGTAAAACAATCTGCCAATATCTGTCATACGATAAAACCGAGCTACCCCTTGCCACTTTCACCCTAAAAAGAAAATAATTTGTTTAACAACTTAAAATAAAAACAGCAATGAACAACAAAAAGAAAATCACAATGCTGCTCCTGATGGCTGCCGCCACCGTAGGAGCTTATGCGCAGGGCAATGGAATGGCGGGTATCAATGAAGCCACCAAGATGGTGACCAGTTATTTCGATCCCGGCACAAAACTCATCTATGCCATCGGTGCCGTGGTGGGCTTGATCGGAGGAATAAAGGTCTATAACAAGTTCAGTTCGGGCGACCCCGATACGAGCAAGACCGCAGCCTCTTGGTTCGGTGCGTGCATCTTCCTCATCGTGGCGGCAACCATCCTACGTTCTTTCTTCTTGTAACAATGGCGAGTTGGGAAATCAACAAAGGTGTAGGTCGGACGGTGGAGTTCAAGGGCTTGAAGGCACAGTATCTTTTCCTCTTTGCGGGAGGCTTGCTTGCCGTCTTCATTCTCGTGGTCATTCTCTATCTCTGCGGAGTGAGCCAGATAGCCTGTCTGGTCATAGGCATAGTGGGTGCCACCCTCGTGGTGTGGCAAACGTTTGCCATGAACCGAAAGTATGGGCAATACGGACTCATGAAAAAGGGAGCCGTGAGAATGCACCCACGCTACCTCGTGAACCGCCGGACGGTCTATCACCTTATCTGTAACCTTCAACCCAAAAGAAAGAAGCAATGAGAAACAACAGTAAGATAAGTACCTTGGAGTCGAAGTTTCCACTGCTCTCCGTAGAGCAGGGGTGCATGGTGAGCAAAGATGCTGACATCACGGTGGCTTTCCGTGTGGAGCTGCCCGAACTCTTTACCGTTACCTCAACAGAATACGAAGCAATGCACTCTGCTTGGCATAAGGCAATCAAGGTGCTACCCAATTACAGCATCGTACACAAACAGGACTGGTTTATTAAGGAGGACTATCAAGGTAAACTCTCCGATGGCGGACTGAGTTTCCTTGCCCGTTCCTCTGAACGGCACTTCAACGAACGTCCGTATCTACACCACTCGGTCTATCTCTTCCTTACCAAGACGAACAAGCAGCGTATGGCACAGCAGAGCAACTTTTCTTCGCTCTGCCGTGGACACCTATTGCCCAAGGAGATCACCAACAAGGATGAAGTGATGAAGTTCATGGAAGCCGTCGATCAATTCGAGCGTATCATCAACGATACCGAACAGATAAGGATTACCCGCATGACGGAAGAAGAGCTGGTTGGCACAAATGAAAAAGGAGGATTGCTCGACAGGTATTTCTCTTTATCTGAAGAAGGGCATTCGTCTTTGGAGGACATCCGTCTGGGCGCAGACCTTGTGCGTGTGGGCGACAATATGCTTTGTCTACACACACTCTCCGACACGGATGACCTGCCGACAGCGGTCAGCACGGACAGCCGATATGAGCGGTTATCCACCGACCGCTCGGATTGCAGGTTGTCCTTTGCCGCTCCCGTGGGCTTGATGCTGCCGTGCAACCACATCTATAACCAGTATATCTTCATCGAAGACAGCGACGCCAACTTGGAACGCTTTGAAAAGCAGGCAAGAAATATGCACTCGCTGGCACGCTACAGCCGTAGCAACCAAATCAACGAGGAGTGGATACAGGAGTATCTCAATATTGCCCATTCACAGGGACTGACCTCCATCCGTGCCCACTTCAACGTACTGGCATGGAGTAGCGATAAGGAAGAACTTCGCCAGATCAAGAATGACGTGGGCTCTGCACTTGCTCTTATGGAATGCCACCCACGCCACAATACCATTGATGCGGCAACGCTCTACTGGGCAGGCATTCCCGGCAATGCCGCAGACTTTCCGGCAGAAGAGTCGTTCTATACTTTCATCGAGCCTGCCCTCTGCTTCTTTACGGCAGAAACAAACTATAAGGATTCGCTCTCTCCCTTCGGCATCAAGATGGCTGACCGCCTTTCTGGAAAACCTATTCATCTGGATATATCGGATTTGCCAATGAAAAAGGGAGTCATCACCAACCGTAACAAATTTATCTTGGGTCCTTCGGGTAGTGGTAAGTCTTTCTTTACCAACCACATGGTACGCCAGTATTACGAGCAGGGGGCGCACGTCCTCTTGGTTGATACGGGAAACTCATATCAGGGCTTGTGTGAACTTATCCACCGCAAAACCAAGGGTGAGGACGGGGTCTATTTCACCTATACTGATGCACATCCTATCTCTTTTAATCCTTTCTATACCGATGACAATTTCTTCGATGTAGAGAAAAGGGAGAGTATCTGCACGCTGCTGCTTACACTTTG
>NZ_JRPQ01000188.1 GCF_000762405.1 Hoylesella timonensis S9-PR14
AACTCTAAGTTTGCGACATGAAAAAAATAGGATTAAATCTTTTTGCTTACTAAGGTTGGCTTATTACCTTTGTTGTTAAAAGGAGAGCCAGCCTGCAGGGAAGGGAAACTTTGAAATTAACGGGGCTCAAGCCCATCTTCTGTTTTAGTCCTCCCTGCACAGTTGCAAAGACCTGATAGAAAGTTAAGGCTTCGAGCCTATTTAGAGTTTTGAGTCCGTTGCAACTTTAGCCGGTTCCTATAATTGCAAAGTTATGAAGAAAATTTTTATTGGCATCGACTTCTCAAAAGAAAAGTTTGATGCGACCGTCATCAAGGCGGAAGATTTGAGCGAGATGCTGTCCGTAGGGCACCAAGAGTTTGTCAACAAAGTTTCAGGCTATCGTAAGATGCTCCGTTGGGTGGACAGCCTATGCGGTGCCGACACATGTGAGAACTGGCTTTTCTGTGGCGAGAATACGGGCGGATACAGCCAGATGATGAGCGACTATCTGTATTCAAAAGGCTATGATCTTTGGATAGAGAATGCCTTGAGCATCAAACGTGCTTTCGCCATGAAACGCGGAAAGAGCGATAGGTCTGATTCGCTGATGATTGCCGAGTATGCCATGCGCTACCAGGACAAGGCCCGTCTATACGAGCCGTTGAGCCCGGCACTCTCACAGTTACGCGAGGTGTTCCTCTACCGTCACATGCTCGTCAGGCATAAATGCAGTTTTGAGGTTAGGCGCATTGAGAAGCGTCTTACGCAACAGAAGTCATCCGCAAAGACGATGATATCGCAGAGTTCTCGACACATATTAACCGAACTTAAGCACGAGATTCAAAAGTGCGACCAGCGAATACAGGAGCTTGTACGCTCAGACGAGGAACTTAGTCGCATCTTCGGCATCATTACTTCCATGCCCGGTGTGGGAACGCTCAATGCGGTGTGTCTGATGGTCTTCACCAACAACTTCACCAAGTTCGACTACAACGCCCGCAAGATAGCCTGCTACTACGGTGTGGCGCCCTTCTCCCGTGACTCTGGAACCAGTGTGCACTCGGCTCCAAAAGTAGGATATTTGGCTAACAAAATGATCAAGTCGCTACTCTCGCAGGCTGCTTTGGCTGCTGTGAACTTCTGTCCAGCTATGAGCATATATTACCATCGGCTGTTAGACAAGGGAAAAATGCCAATGGTAGCGTTGAACGATGTGAAGAATAAGATGTTGACCATCATCACAGCAATGGTAAAAAACGAATGCAAGTATCAGCCGGAATACATCTCTATAAATGCTCGGAGTGAAATGTTAAATAAATAGTTAAAATCAAAGAAACAGGAGGATAATAACATAGAAAGCAGAAAACACGAAAATATGCGTGTGAAATCAAGAAACCAAAGAACGTAGGCGTTCTAACGAAAAGGAAGCGACTTTGCATGGCTTAAATATAGGCTGGTTCTATAAATTACCACCGTATATTGTGAGCAAATTTTATGATATACGTTTTATTATCTTTTGGCTTATTTTCGGTTCAAAATGAAAGTTCGCTCAGTCGTGTAGCTCGCTACACTCCTTCACTCACTTACATTTTGACCTCAAAAATAAGTCCAAAATCTAACAAAGCTAATTTATAGAACCAGCCTATAATGAACGCTAACGATCACCGAACGAAACGGATTTGGCAGCGACACGCAGCATGTTGATGTCGGCAGAGCTGTTTCTTTCGAAGAACGTTAGCGTTCATAGATTCCAACTGTCGGATTCGTATTCGTTGTTCAGTTGGTTAGGGCATTGCCTGCAACTTAGTTGAGAATTGTAAATTCTGCACAAGTAGCAAAGTCCTGCCCATCGTGTGAATGAAGTGCGGTGAAGCGGAGATAACGTGCTTTGACGGGCTTGTTAAACATTACTCGCTGAAGTGCTTTTGTTTTTGGGAATGTTCCATCACTTCCTATTTGCGTCCACGTCTTTCCGTCTTGGCTTACTTCGACACGATAGTCCTTTACAAGTCCATTCCACGAATCTTGGCGAGGCAGGTAGGTAAAGCCTGTCATTGTCTTGACGGCTCCTCCATCCAATTCAAACCAGTGCGGATAGTTTGCCACAGTAACGCTGTACATGGTGTGCCAGTACGTATTTGGATTACCATCTATGAGGTGTTCTGCGTCTCCCTCACCGCTTTCTACGCTGGATGCAAACTTCAATGTCACAGGAACGTTTTTCATTTTCTCGAACTTCTGTGTATATCGAAGTGCAGAACCGCTTTGCCATGCAGTGACTTGTCCTCCTTGGGGTAGGGCAAAGGCGTTTGTATATTTTAGGGCTTTCCCCTTTCCGTTGAGTTGGTAATAGATAGTAGTGGGGTGTTGACTACTAATAGTTACCATTCCCGTATTGTTGCGCACCATGCTTAGCGGCAATTCTGATGATGAACGGATGAGTCCCATGGCGTTTAAGTGTTCCTTGCTCATATCTTGAATGGGACGTATCACGTAACCAAATGTGTGCGTACCAGCCTTCACTCTGTCTTTCTCCAATGGTCCACCTTGTCCGCAGCTATTTCCTCCCAGTCCTGTAATAGCGACATCGAGGTGTAGATAGATACCGTCAGAAGTGGGTAGTTCGTGTGGATGATTTGCCATTGCCAGTTGTTGAGCAGAGTAGGGAAGGGCAGAGAAGACCATGCCTTGCTCGTTGGTACTTGCAAAGAGTACACCTTGTCCGTCTTCGCTCTGCAGAGCAACCCAACGAGTATCTAAGTGGTTCGCCATATCCTGTGGTTTCGGGAAGCTAACCATCTCGTTGTTTACATCCGGTTGGGTATATATACCGATGTGCTGTGAGGTCTTGCGGTCGGGATAATTGCCCACAGGTCCGCGCCCATTGTACATCATTTTACTGAAACTTGAAGGCAGTTTTAGCACATATCCCAATCGTGGAAGTGTGAGTTGTGGGCGATTGGAAGAGATGCTGCTTTGACTTTCAATGCTTCCGTCTGGATAGATGGTATAAATGACATCAGTCGTAAATTTGAAATCAGGTCGTTTCTCCTGTTCTACGAGCTTCTTCCAGTTCTTGTCAGCACCCTCCAGTTTTGCACAATGTGCGCCTTGGCTCTCTATATTGAAATAGAGGGATATGGTAGCATCTTTATGTTTTACCATCTTATAGCTTAACGCCTTGTGCTGTAAATCGTGGAGTCCATTCTCATACCATGCCTGATAAGCCCAGTTGTCATTGTTCACCCATGCACGGAACGCATCCAATTGAGGTCCGTTGTTCTCCTTGATAATGGGCTTGCCTTGGTAGGACAAACGGCAAATGGAGCCTTTGGCTTTGTCGAATGTTACAGAGAAGTTCTTGCCTGTGACGGTAATTTGGGTAGCTTGTTCGTTTACTTTTGGTGCTTGTTGAGGCACACCAATGGTAGAAGTTAAGAGCGGACGTTGCTGTGCTTTCTGTACTTCTAACTGTTGGTCGGCTTGAATATATCCTGCCTTAGCCCATGGCATGTCTTCTTTCAATTGGAAGCGCACGATGAGTTGATAATTCTTGTTGGCGTCCAACGACTCTCGAAGTCCTGGAAGTTGTACCAATTGATGGTGACGTGGCTGTACCTTGCCCAAGTTGATGACACCATTTTTTACTTCTATGCCGTCCTCATATAGCGTCCATCCAACATTGTAGGATGATAAATCATCGGAATAATAATTCTTGTTGAAGATATCCAGCACATCTGTCTGACCCTCTGCCCATGTAATGCCCACGTTTTGGTACACTTTTTTAACCTCAAAATATTGTGGCTTAGGTTTCATATCCCCAAAGATGATACCATTCATCACAAATTGTCCATCGTTGGGCGTGTCTCCAAAGTCGCCACCATAAGCCAAATAGCGTTGACCGTCCTTGGTATAGTTGTACATACTTTGGTCAATCCAGTCCCAGATAGCACCTCCCATGAAGTAATTAGACGATTCGATAGCGTCCCAATAATCTTGCAAATTTCCCACTGCATTACCCATGGAGTGTGCATATTCAGAGATATGGAAGGGGTATTTGATGTTCATCTTTCCCTTCACAGCTGTTCGAACCCAGTCTATAGAGGGGTATTGATTGGACCCCATGTCTACAATGTCATTATTGCGCTCGTACTGTACAGGGCGAGTTTGGTCAACGCTCTTCAGCGCTTGGTATGCTGCCACAAAGTTTTTCCCTGGTCCTGCTTCGTTCCCTAAGCTCCAAATAGCAATGCTGGGTTCGTTGATAAACGATTGTACCATCTCCATAACCCTTGCCACATGCGCCTTGCGCCATTCCTTAGGATGAGAAAGCGATTCTTTTCCATAAAAATACTCATGGCTTTCGATGTTCGCTTCGCTTTCGAGAACGATACCATATTTATTGCATAGATAATAAAAATAAGGGTCGTTGGGATAGTGCGATGTTCTCACGTGGTTGATGTTGGCTCGCTTCATCATCATGATTTCCTGAAACATCTGTTCGCGTGGAATAGCATGACCCGTTGTAGGGTTAGTGTCATGGCGGTTTACACCCTTCAACTTCAGCGGTTGACCATTGATATAAAAGTATCGCCCAGCCATGTTAAATTCGTCTGCACTGGCGGGTGTGTCCTTAATTTCTACGGTGCGGAAGCCTGTTTGAACGCTCACAACCTCTGCTACCTTATTTTTCTTATCCTTCAGTAGCGCCACCAAAACATAGACATTGGGTTCTTCGGGTGTCCATGGTTTGATATTATTGAACTCAAAATCATCGTTCACCGACATACAAGTGCCACTCTTTAAGTTCATTGGCTGGCTCTCCAACATGGTGGAAACCAATTTGTTTTCGTCACCAAACAACTTGTTTTCGTACAATTGATACGAAATGTTGTAGTTCTTGGCAGCTTTCTTGTTCAAGTTTTCTATCGTTGTTACGATGTTTAATGCTCCCTTGCCATTTTTGAAAGTTGGCTTCACCACCAAATTCTGGATATGAACTTTTGGCGTTGCATATACGGCGACACTGCGAAAGATTCCCGGTAAACGAAACATGTCTTGAGCCTCAAGGAACGATCCATCGCTGGAGCGATATACTTCGACGGCAATATCGTTCTTTCCAGCATGTACATAAGGAGAGATGTCAAAGCGAGCTGCATCACGTGAGTTCTTCGAGAACCCCACATATTGACCGTTTATCCACAGATAAAAGAAGCTGTCTACACCGTCAAACGACACAAACACCTCGCGCCCATCCCAGTGATTAGGAATGGTAAACGTGCGCTTATACGAGCCCACCTCATTGCGATATTTGTACGTGGTATAGTTCTTGGGCGGCTCTCGCATCACGCCAAGGCGCCAGTCGTCAACAGCGATGTTGTATTTGAAAATCACCCACTGGTTCACATAAATGGGCACACCGTATTTCAAACTTCCATCTTTTTGGACACCTTGCATATTCCAAGAGCCTGGAACTTTGATATTATCCCAGTTTTGAGTAGAATAGCTCGTTTTATAAAAGTCGACTGGGCGTTCGTCTGGATTTTTAGAAAAATGAAATTTCCATTCCCCATCCAAGCTCATTCTATAAGAAGAATTTTCTGGAAGAAACTTACGAGCTTCTTCTACGGTGGCGAAAGAGGCAAAATTGGCACGTGGTTGCAACTTATTATAGCTCAATTGCTCTGGCGATTGCCATTCCTTCCCCGTTGGTGAAGACGCATTTCCATATTCAAAGCCTTCGAGCAGCTGGTTGTCTGCCATGGAAGAAAGCCCCAAAGATGCGAGTAAACACAAAATGATAGTTCTCAATTTCATCATAAAGTAGGTTTTAATTATCAACGTTTGGTTATTGGAACTACAATATTACAAAGAAAAATTGAGAAAAAGGCAGGGTAATGAAATATTCAATAATAAAATGTACACTTTTACTCCTATTTCGTGAATAAGGAGACTCGTTAGGGATTATATTCCCGTTTTTTAGTTCTCTTTTACGTATATATTGTAACTTTTACGTAATTTTGTGCGCTGAAACGAACAAAAACACTACTTAAGTGACAACTCCATGCAGATGATGAAAAGTATATTCCGTGGTGTGGGACAAGTCATGTTTCAGTGCAATGCGCTGTCGGGCGCACTGATGCTTGTAGGTATTGGTTGCAACTCCCTCCTCATGTGCTTGTTTGCCTTGGCTGGAAGTGCCATTGGCACATGTACGGCTGTTGCCCTTCGATATGATGCGGGGCGCATCCGTGACGGCTTGTATGGCTTTAACGCTGCGCTGGTAGGCATCGCCGTTCCCTGTTTCATGCCCATCCATGTAGGTTCTGTATTGCTCATGGTGGTGGTATGTGCACTGTCAACGCTGGTGACGCGACTGTTCGAGCGGCAACGCTTGCTTCCTGCGCTCACCGCACCCTTTGTACTCATCACCTGGGCAATGCTGCTGTTGAGTCACGTCTTCCCCCAGTTACAGCTGCCAGCAACGACAGCTGCCGGCACTGCGGAAAGTTTCTCGCTGATGAGAGCCGTCTCACTGAGCTTTGGACAAATCATGCTTCAGGGCAACAACCTGCTCACGGGCTTGTTGTTTCTTCTTGCCATTTGTGTCAATTCGCGCAAGATGGGCGTGGAATCGCTTGTCGCCTGTGTACTGTGTCTTGCCGTGGTGTGGGTGCCAGGTGTCAGTACCACCTCGGTGAACAACGGCATGTATGGCTACAATGCCATTCTTGCGGTTTTGGCAGTCGCCAACATTCTTGACATTGGCTCGTGGACTTACGCCAAGACATTGGTTGCCCTGATACTCTCGTTGCTGATGCAGTATGCAGGTTTGCACATGGGGCTTGTCACGCTCACCGCACCTTTCGTGTTGTCGGTGTGGTTAGTGGTTTTGTATCATACTTTCGTAGTTAAAACCAAACAAGACTAAAAAATGAAAATTAAAAGATGGTTAAGCCCCACCTTATGGGGCATTGTGCTTGCCACGACGGTGAGCATTCCCACCTTGGGTAAGATAGTAACAGTGGACAAGTCGATAAGTATTGCCCGCAAATATGTCAATGTGAGCCTTTCGGAACGTCATGTAACGAGGGCTTCGCATGGTACACCACCTTATTATATCTATAACGATCGCCACGGACGGGGGTTTGTTGTGGTGGCAGGCGATGATGCTATGGGACAAGTGTTGGGCTATTCGCACACAGGAACGCTCGACACGCTGCGTGCAAGTGGTGAACTTAAATTCCTGCTGTGCGCCTATCGTGACGCCTTTCACCAATTGCAAAGACAACCCAGCACAAGAGCTACCGTTACCGCTACGCCCCCTAACCGAAAGGAGGTGGCTCCGTTGCTCACAACGGCATGGAACCAAGACGACCCTTACAGTCGTCTTACGGGGTACAACTTTACGGGATGTGTGGCTACGGCAGTGGCACAAATCATGTATTATCATCGCTGGCCAGAGCGTGGAAAGGGCAGTTACTCGTATGTAGTGCGCTTTGACAACCGCACGATGAGCGTGGATTTCAGTCAGTCGGTATACCCTTGGGACAAGATGTTGCCCAAATACAACACACGCATGGCACTTGCCGATGCGGAGGCTTGCGACGCTGTGGCGCTGCTCATGCGTGATGTAGGCGTGTCGGTGAACATGCAATACAGTCCCACATCCAGCGGTGCACAAACCTTCATGGCTGCCAAGGCACTGAAAACGTACTTCAATTATTCCACCTCCATGCTCAACAAGTCTGATGAGGGCGCAGCTGCTTTCACTCAAATATTGCGCAAGGAGATAGAAAACGGCTTCCCTGTGTACATCAGCGGTAGCGTGAAGTCGGGCGGTAGCGGACACGCATGGGTGGTAGACGGTGTAGATAAGGACAACCTCTTTCACATGAACTTTGGTTGGGGAGGCGGTGGTGACGGTTACTTCTCCGTTACTGCACTCAACCTTTCCACCACAGGACAGGAGTTTGGCCGTAAGCCTCTCTCCTTCAACAAGCAGGTGCAGATAGTTTTGGTGCATCCTAACAAACCGGGAAGCGCACCCATTGCTGCCGAACTTGCGGACGATGCACCCAACTTGTGTTTCAACTCGGAGGGCAATATGAGCGTAGTTGGCGATATGCCCACCAACAAACGGCAACCCATGACGGTTAGCTATCACCACTTTAAGAACCAAGCCGACGGAACGTTTGCCGGAGATATTGGCTTGGGCGTGTACAACGAGCAGGGCAAACAAGTAAAAGTGGTGCCATCGGCATGGCACGACAAAGGCGGATACACCGCTGAGCGCGGCAAATATAACGGTGGTGTGTTGCAATCGGGACAGTTGATTGACGATGCTTGCACGTTTACGGTGAATCTTGAAGAGCTTGCAGATGGACGCTACTACTTGCAGGCTGTATGTGCAAGCATCAAAAACAAGACCACCTATGGGGCATGGTGCAAGATGAAAACGGCACCACGCATAGCCTTTCAGGTGCAAGGCAACGATGTGCGCCTATTTGAGAAGCCCGATGACAAAGCACCTTTCGCATTGGCATCCCATCCCTATACGCTCAAACCGTGTACTGCTGGCAACAAAGCCACGCTATGTTTGAGCATTCGCAAACTCACGGGTACGCCTTTCGATGGCACGGTGAGGGTGTCGCTCGTGGATGATGACAATCGTGTGGTGGCTACAGGACAAACCGCAGAGGCGGTGGATTTTGAGATGTTTGCAGATACAGAGGTGAGGGTGGACATGCACTTGCCCGACAATCTGCAATCCAAGAAATACAAACTGAAGGTAGAGGTAATCAAGCAAGATGATACCGGCAACATTGCCACGGTGGTGGGCATGGTGCATGGCAACGAGCCGTCTACGTTGCAGGTGGAGGCAGCTAAGCCCAGCGATAAGCTTTTCGTAAAACTCCAAGGAATGGTGCAAGACAACAGTGGAGCATCTATATCGCCCACAGACGTAGACCTCAGTAGCAATCCATGGCTCAAGATAGGAGTGGTGATGACGCTCGCACCTCAAGCCACCTACAACGGCACATTGACGCTTTGCCTGATTGATACGAAAACCCAGCGACGCATAGCCTTGGGCAACAGTGCCCAAAAACAATATGACTTGTCTGGAGGGGATGTTGAAATATTTATTACGGGATGGCTGAAGAACAAAGATAAGTTATGCGTCATCAACAACCGTACCTACCGATTGGCGTTGATGGGCATGGTAGACGGTGTGGAGTGTGATTTGTGGAACGAGAATTGCGCTCCCTTTGAAGTGTCGTTTACGAACAGTATTTACAATGTTTACCCTGACGAAACCACACATATAGACGCAACACAAAGCTCGCTACGCATGGTGAGAGGTGGTAACTGGATTGACGTACAGGGCGAGAACTTGGCACTTGTGCAGGTGTTCGCACTTAACGGAACTCTGATTGCTTCCTCCGATGCCCACGGACAACATACGGTGAGGTTGCACGTTCCTTCTACGCAAGTGGTTGTTGTGCGGGTGAAAACCCTTCATGGCAGCACCTTAACGAAGAAATTAGGATAAAAGCATTGAAAATAAAAAATAGGAGATAAAAATTCCATACATTGGATCTTTTATCTCCTATTTTCTTATGTGCCAATTTCTTTTACCATCGTATCTACAATATTACGAACGGTGATTGATGTTTCTCTCTCTCTATGTGGTTATTTGTGAGATCATGCAATAGAGTGGGGGGGGGGGTGCTTTCTTTTGTGTCAGCGTGTTACGATTTCTTTGCGCACGCGTCCATCGCCATATTTCACGATATTGATTCCTTTTTGCGGCGCTTGAATACGACGACCGTCAAGTGTGTAGCGTGCTGTCTCTGTGTTGTTGCCGTATTCTTCAGTCACGGTAGATATGCTCGTTGCGCCTGCGTCGGTGATGGTGCATTTGGCTGCATTTTCTATTTTCTTTGTATGATGGTTAATCAGCAGCACACAGACTTTCAGTTTCGATTTGTCTTGCAGCAGACGGTTGTAGGCGATGTTAAACACATGTTGGAAACTTTGCGTTTGGTCTACTTCTATCGGAGTCTTTACGAAGTCTTCCGGCCCTGGCGTGTAAACACCTTGCACTTCGCCTTCTCTCGCCGGGATGTAAACCCCTGTTGCTGCGATTGCCGTAAAGTTGTTGAGAATTCCGCTTACCACAAATGGCGAGTTGACGAACTTATCCATTTCAGGAGACTTGCCGAGAACGCTGTTGTCTCCCGAATAGCGATTGTTTTGTAACCATTCGGGCTTTGTCATCCCATCTTCTGTCAGCACATAAGCCACACTGTATTTCGTATCTTTGGGAACAACTCGAAAGGTGACGCTTGGCGTTACGGTGATGCGTTCTTTCTTTTCATCCCATTGGGCAGAGACATCAATATCCATGTCGGCGCCCATGGCTCTTTCTTCCTCAAATTCTGTTGTAGCCGTAAAATTGGAAAGCAGGCGACTTCTGTTCATGTCAAGATGTGGTGTGCCTTTTGCTTCGAAGCTGTTCCAAGCATAATCAGGACAGGATAGTGGGTCGGGACGGCGATGAATGGCAATGCCGATGAAATCATCGGGATAGTTCTTTTCCAAGTTCTCCATAACGGCAATGCCGCGTGGGCAGTATTGGCACCACATGCCTGTGTATTCTTCCACGACGACCCTGCGGTGAGGCACTTGTGTGACAGTGGCTCTGATAAGACCGGCACAAGGATAAGAGGCTCTGTTGGGCTCACCGTTCACTTTCGTTATCTCTACCTGCAATTCTGTTTCCGAAAGATGGTCATGAGGTGGCACGTCAATATTCGCATGCGTCCCCTCCATGCGTTTCAGCGGTTCTTTCAAGAAGTATTTTCCCTCCAACAGCACTTTTCCTTCAAAAGAAACCTTGTAATCAAAATCTTTCACCTCATCCCTGCCATAATTGGTAATCAACAGTTGGGCTTTCGCACTCTTGGCATGGATAGGTACATACACCTTTCGTCCAGTGGAGGGAGCCAGACTGTAGTCGCCTGCCCTAAGACTGTTTGGATAACAAAGGATGGCGATGAGCGCCAATAGTTGAATATAGATTCTTTTTATCATCTTGTAACGAGTGTTGTTGGGATGTTCGTTAGGAAATAATGTACTTTCGAGTGAATATAACTCCTTGATTGCTTCTGTACTTAACGATATAGGTGCCTTTAGGAAGTGTTGAAAGCGAGGTGAGCTGTCGATAGAGCAAAACGCCATTAGTATCATAGACATCGTAGATACCACCTGCTGGTATCGGTGAGGATGCAATGCCGGCGGTCTCAGGAATGAAGTTGATGGTAAGCTTCGGCCCGTTCTTTTCTGTCATCTTGCCGTTTCCCTCATCTTCCATGATGATGATTTGCAGAACAACCTTGCCATTTCCTTTTTTGGCGAAAGTATGTTTAATGGAAAGCTCCTCTCTACCAGTGGCAGCCATATCCTTTGATTGTAATTGATAAGTGCCGGCTTCTTCATGAGAATTGCAAGATTCAAACGCGCATACCTCCAACAGTCCTTCTTGCATTTCTATGTTATAAGAGAGTTTCACTTTCTGTGTTTTGCTTGAGCGGTTGGAGATGAATAGTTCCGTATGCATTTGTTTCTGCCCAGGCGTAAAAACGTCGTCCTCCACCTTATCAATAGTAAGCGTGGCGTCAGGTGTAATCGCATCTCCTTTGGCGTTGACAAAAACAACGTCATCCGAACTTGTCTGTGCTTGCACGCCTGCGAATGTGCATGCGAGCATACCTAAAAAACTAAGTAATCGTAATTTCATATTTTTATTTTTTATCATTTATTTACGGGTTGGAAATCTTTTTCCGAACCACCTGCTGCACACCGTTATCGTTATAGAAGAAAGCCACTATCCATGCATTGTCAGACAAGATGCCATTGGGCAGCGTGTAGGTGGTTTTCTCTTTGTGCGCATGTTCGGGAGAGAGCGTCAGTTCTGTTCCCCATTCTCCGTTGACGGCCGCCCTAAACACATGGTGATGTATGTGGTTCTTTTCTAACTTGTTGTTTGGAAAGAGCTGTGGCGCAATAACATCGTCTTCCACCAGCCATAGTTGCAGTTGTCCTTTCACCACTGTCGTCAAGGTATTCAAGTTGGTTTCTATCTCCACCTGGTGAGTGTCTGCGTCATATTGACATTTAAGCTCTATGTTTACGTTCGTCGTTTTGTTAAACTCATTATAGACTTTTCCAGCCCAAGCGTCTTTTGACAGTACGCCGCCCCGACGGTTGATGATGGCTTTGGGTACGTTGGGAATTGCCCAATGCTTGTAATACGCATCCCCCGCATCGGTGCGCAATCCTACAACAGAGGGGGAAGTTTTGATGGCGAGCTGTCCTGCGTGTATTGCGACCGCAATCAGTTTGTCGGCGCCATAAGTGGCTTGCAGCTTTGCGATGGTTTCTGCGGCTTCGGGGCAGAAGATGCACCGCTGCCCTGTAAAATCTTCTATCAACACGTTTTGCTGAATGGTGGCGGCAGGCACTTCGATGAGACGTTTGTCAGCGTCAATGGGGTCACAACTCGTTAAGAGCGAAAAGCCGGCCAAAAGGAGGATATATAAAGATTTCATTGCTGTCAGAGCTATCAGAAGTTATAATTGTAGGAAAGTGTCAGACCTTTGGTGGCAGGGATGTATCGGCATACCCCTCCCGAACAGTTGTAACCGGCGCGTGTGCGGCCATAGCCCAATTGTAACCTGTGCGCTCCACCGCTGTATGTCACAAAGCCTTGATAGTAGTGTACGTGGGTGTTGCCAAGGTTGTAAAGGTCGCTCAAGGTAAACATCCAGTGTGGCGCCAGCGACAGCTCGGCCAGTGCGAACGCCCAGTCTTTGTCACCATCTTTCGAGAAGAGGTACTGTCCCTCAACACGCAGCGTTGTTTTTCGTGCCAGTCTTTGCTTCACGTCTGTCACGAATATATGCGAGTTCAACATACCTCCATGTCCCTCAATCACCGTTTGGTTGTAACGCTGATTCATGTACATCAAGTTGAGCCTTGTGTCTTTGCCAAGGCGTTTCTCCACCTGCACGTCAATGTCTTGATAATAGGTGGATGCTCCCCAACGCCAAAACGAACTTCCATATCCATCGGTTCCCCTGCCGCCATCTTCATTTTTGGAAATGGAATGAACGTGCGAGAAGTTTATTTTCACCATCGTCCCATATTTGCCACCCAGCATAGAGCCTTTGGGAAAGGTATAGGCTCCCGCTGCCTGATATGCCCACTCTCCGTCGGGACGTGTGGCGTAGGGATAGAGTGCGGGCAGTGTGTAGGTGTGTTCTACGGTGAAGGCAGGCAGATGATTGATGAAAGAAGAGGTGCCTTCCATACCCCTGCTGCTGCGCAGCGTCATGTTCGTGCTGCGCTTGGCTTGCAGAAGCAGGCTCATGCCGCGTTTGGAGTATGAACCCGAGAGCATTGCCACATAACCGTTGCGATAGATATAGCCATTGTCATTGGAAGGGTCTTGTGTTTTCATCGCCATCTCTGCCAGCACGTTCAACGAACGGTGTTGCACGCGCATGCGAACGTCGAACGCGTTGACATAGCGAGGAAGGCGTAGACGGTGTGTAGGGTCTGTCATGACGACATTCTCTTTCTCGTATTTGTTGATGTAAGAAAAGCCAATCATCGCATAGGTCTGATGCTTCTGTAATCCTTTGAGCCACTCATCAATATTCCACTCGATGTCGCCCCCTGTCAACCAACTGTCGTTGTGGTTCCAATAGCGACGCTGGCGTCCTGTGAGTATTTTCACCGCCACACCATCCCAAGGACGATAAGACAAGCGCGCACCTTGCAGCGAATTGTCTATTCCAAGACTGCGTTCCTCGTATGTACGAAAGATGAAGCCCGACCCAAACTGCTCATAAAAACTGCCCAATGTCAATTCGGCATTCTTATAGCGACCTGTCACATAGAAATGAGGCAGTCCCCAACCTTTGATATCATTCTCAAACCCGGGAAGCGGATGTTTCAGATATTCCAGTCTTGCCCCCGCCTCTACATAGCGGCTTGTGGCTTTCAGGTCAAGATAAGTGTTTGTCAGGAAATGATCGTCATCAGTGCTTGCTCCCGTTGTCTTGTCTTTCTCTGGAAGCAGAATGTCACTCTGAAGACTTCCCGACAGGCGTAGCTTGTCCGATTGTTCTTGTGCGCAAAGCCATGTGCTTGCCATGCCGATGAGCCATCCAAGCATCATTATCCGTTTGTTCATAAGGCTACTTGCTTGCAATTTCCTTTATCTTTTCGTAAAGCTCCAGTTCTGCGCCATCGGTGTAACCGTTGTGTCGATAAATAATGTTTCCTTGTCCATCAAGCAACACCGTGTAGGGAATCAGTTGAATGCCCAGTGCGTGGCGCAACTCACTGTTGGGGTCGAGCAACACATCATATTGCCATCCGTTCTGGTCAACCAACGGCTTTACTTTGTTGATGTTCTGTGCCTGATCCACCGATACAGCAATAAGTCTCATGCCTGTCTCTTGCTGCCATTCATCGTAGAGTTCGGCAATGGCTTTTAGCTCACGGTTGCAAGGTTTGCACCATGTCGCAAAGAAAGCAAGCAGAAAGGGCTTGCCATTGTTGGCTATCGTATCCGTCTGTACGGTTTTGCCTTCCATGTCTTTGAGGATAACCTTGGGTAACCGTTCTTGTGCGTAGCTTCCCAAACTCACTAATAATAAAGCGAAAGAAAAAAGTATTCTCCTCACAGGTGCTGTACACACCGAAGACTTTGCTGCACAACATACGGGAAGCAACGATGTTTTAATGATATAATGCTGGAACATATTTTTATTATACTTCCATAAAATGAACTTTTATGTTCATCGAAATGGGTACTTAAATAACAAAATGCAAATTTACTGATTTTTTTAGATAAAAAAGCTAATTAGCTATTCTAAAATAAAATGCGGCTTCATTACCAACAAATTACCAACCAATTCTGCAAAGTCAACCAGCAAGTGTAAAATTAAAAACGTGCGTGAAGAATTCTTACTTTGGTGTAGAAAAGTTTAATTTTTCTCTCGCTCTTTGCTTATCTCTTACTTGTGTAGTACGTTCATGCCAAGCGCAGAACAAAAAAAAGAGCGGTTTAAAGACCGCTCTCATATCAAACAAAACTATCAATAAGTTCATCAAAAATCATTCAACGGAAAAATCGAAGCCAAAAGGAGCTGTCTTAAAATACTGATTGTTGAGTCCGTTCTTATAGAAGAAAACGTATTCTCCAGGTTCCAATGGTTGAGGGAAAGACACTTCAAAGGTTGTGTTGTTAATTGTCTTAA
>NZ_JRPQ01000189.1 GCF_000762405.1 Hoylesella timonensis S9-PR14
TTGTCCCTAAAAGAAATATATGAAAGTGCGTATTTTATTTTGTTGGGCAGGAAATGTTTATAATTGGTCTGGTACCTGGCCATTTTCCTGCATTCCGTCTCCTGGGGACACCTTATCTATTCAAAGTTTTGTAGATAAGGGATATATAAAGGCAGACGAAAAAGATGTTGTATTCGAAGGAAGCAGCACAGGTAGGTATCGAGGACTTGAAGTACCATTGGAGGGTTTGCTTTCCAATGAATACAATACCAAGGTTGTCTCTGTAAATTGGACTGGGACAGGTATTGAAATTGAGGTAACGACAGACATATATCAGCAAAGAGACGATGTTGGTTTTAATCTTTGGGANGAAAAANAGAAATTTTTAATTTTCTATTTTTAGATGTTTTATGGATAAACAATTAAGGAAAGTGATTCACGTGCATTTCATTCAAGGACGTAGGAATTACTACTTTGGTAGTGTAGCAGCGGTCTTTAGAAAGTTCTCTGAGAAAGACCTTGGATGTTCGGAAAAATATCTAAGCCATATTTTGACAAAGGACGGGATGCACCATATCACGCCAAAGGTTCTTATCGTAAGGTCAAGACTGATTACATAAAACTGATTTTAATCAAAAATAATCTTCCTTCACCTCTCCCGAAGTCCCATGAAAGACTCTGTTGGCGATCCTGAAAGGTCAGAAACAGTGTCTTTNATGGGATTAAAACAGCAGAAACTGTTTTAAGGGTTTTTGCGTAGCCAGTGTTCCATTAAGCAGTCTGCCATCTTCGCCGCTGTCGCAGTGGATTGAAAAAGGAACAGGACAAAGGAGAAGATGGCTGCAGCGTNATGGAACTCTGGCGGAGCAGGCGTGAGGAACAAGCCGAAAGGGAAAGAAGNTGTAACAAAAACTTGCGTTAGCATGTTTTTGCGCTGGGTGAAAGGAATGATAGTCTTAGTAATAACTTGCTATTTCAGAACAAAGCGTGGATAATAGGGGGAGGTAATAATGGAGTGTGCTGCGAACTGTGAGAGCAGCACACGGCAAATGNTGTATGTAATCTTCGGTTTTTCTTTCGGCATGCGCAAAGACATGCTTACACTGCAACTGTTTTTCAAATTGATACCCGCCGAGTAGACGGGTGTCGATGTTCCTTTAATCTTTGTTATTGTCTATAAGACCTATCACATAGTGTTTCGTGTCGTAACTATATTGCATTGTTTTTTCTTTGATCGTCTCAACGTACACATCACCGTCTGCAATAACGATTTCATCGTCATCGGCTATTGCTATCTCATCATATAGCTCTCTTAAACCTTTGATGTAGTCTTCGATTTTTTCAAGCCCATCTTCTTCATCTGCCAGCTCATCAATATAACTTGCAGCACCTACTTGTTGCAAGAAGTCATCTTGGCTCATGTTCGCTTCAAATTGTTGGTAATTCTCGCCATAGTCTTCTGCAGAGCGCTCAAAAGCATCGTATGCATGATTGTTTCCTCTGCTCCAAAGCTGCCAACCGTCACGCTTTGTGAATATCTCGATGTCAAGATGATATTCTTCGGCAAGATTTTCTGCTTGCTCAAAATCCTCAAATCCAATAATAGCCTTTTTCAAACACTGTGGATAACCGTTCAAACCAGTAGTCGTTTGGATGACCATTAAACCATTCTCGCTTGCAATTTCATTGATTGATTTCATGTTAAAATATTTTTTGTGGAGGGATGGTTAGTCCCTCCGTTTCCTTTAGCATTCAACAATTTCAAATTCATGAATGTAGATAAAATTGTCATCTTCCTCATGGCATTCATTCCAATTTTCTAACTCGTTTTTGCTTACTTTCTCTTTACCGAGTAGGTTAGCAACATAAGTCATTGCTTGTTCTTCAGTCTCAAAGTACTCACTTTGATAATCTCCGTTTACATAAGCGTCTACATAGAACCTTTCGGGGAAATATTTGCCNTCTGCATCGTTGGTTGCATAGACTTCACAGCCAGGTTCTTCCACTATATAATAAATAGTCAGTTCGGGCATAAGCTGTGCCAATACATAGCGAAAGTCAGTTGTACCCCATGCTTCTTCAGCCTCTATGCGGATAATATCTCC
>NZ_JRPQ01000190.1 GCF_000762405.1 Hoylesella timonensis S9-PR14
TTGTCCCTAAAAGAAATATATGAAAGTGCGTATTTTATTTTGTTGGGCAGGAAATGTTTATAATTGGTCTGGTACCTGGCCATTTTCCTGCATTCCGTCTCCTGGGGACACCTTATCTATTCAAAGTTTTGTAGATAAGGGATATATAAAGGCAGACGAAAAAGATGTTGTATTCGAAGGAAGCAGCACAGGTAGGTATCGAGGACTTGAAGTACCATTGGAGGGTTTGCTTTCCAATGAATACAATACCAAGGTTGTCTCTGTAAATTGGACTGGGACAGGTATTGAAATTGAGGTAACGACAGACATATATCAGCAAAGAGACGATGTTGGTTTTAATCTTTGGGNTGAAAANTAGAAATTTTTAATTTTCTATTTTTAGATGTTTTATGGATAAACAATTAAGGAAAGTGATTCACGTGCATTTCATTCAAGGACGTAGGAATTACTACTTTGGTAGTGTAGCAGCGGTCTTTAGAAAGTTCTCTGAGAAAGACCTTGGATGTTCGGAAAAATATCTAAGCCATATTTTGACAAAGGACGGGATGCACCATATCACGCCAAAGGTTCTTATCGTAAGGTCAAGACTGATTACATAAAACTGATTTTAATCAAAAATAATCTTCCTTCACCTCTCCCGAAGTCCCATGAAAGACTCTGTTGGCGATCCTGAAAGGTCAGAAACAGTGTCTTTNATGGGATTAAAACAGCAGAAACTGTTTTAAGGGTTTTTGCGTAGCCAGTGTTCCATTAAGCAGTCTGCCATCTTCGCCGCTGTCGCAGTGGATTGAAAAAGGAACAGGACAAAGGAGAAGATGGCTGCAGCGTNATGGAACTCTGGCGGAGCAGGCGTGAGGAACAAGCCGAAAGGGAAAGAAGNTGTAACAAAAACTTGCGTTAGCATGTTTTTGCGCTGGGTGAAAGGAATGATAGTCTTAGTAATAACTTGCTATTTCAGAACAAAGCGTGGATAATAGGGGGAGGTAATAATGGAGTGTGCTGCGAACTGTGAGAGCAGCACACGGCAAATGNTGTATGTAATCTTCGGTTTTTCTTTCGGCATGCGCAAAGACATGCTTACACTGCAACTGTTTTTCAAATTGATACCCGCCGAGTAGGCGGGTATCGATGTTTCTTTAATCTTCAATCCAAAACTCTATGACGTTTTTTCTGTCTACAACGTCAGTGTCTTCAATCTCACCATCTTCATCATAGTTTACTTCTAATACATCAACAAAGGTGACATATTTATTGCGTTCTTCATCTGTCGGGCAAAAATCAAGGTCGCTCACTTTTGTCAAAGTACATGCTTTTTCTTCTTGCTCTGCAAAGGTGAGGGCATCTTCTAATTTTTCAAAATCTTTTTCATAAACCCAATGACTCGGTTTTGTCTTGATGCTTTCAAGTGGATGACTGAAACAAACTGTGTCGCAATACTTAACAATATATTTTTTCATATTAAAATATTTTTTGGAGGGGTGGTTAGTCCCTCCGTTTCCTTTAGCATTCAACAATTTCAAATTCATGTATGTAGATAAAATTGTCATCTTCCTCATGGCATTCATTCCAATTCTCTAACTCGTTTTTGCTTACTTCCTGTTTACCGAGTAGGTTAGCAACATAAGTCATTGCTTGTTCTTCGGTGTCAAAGTACTCACTTTGATAATCTCCGTTTACATAAGCGTCTACATAGAACCTTTCGGGGAAATATTTGCCNTCTGCATCGTTGGTTGCATAGACTTCACAGCCAGGTTCTTCCACTATATAATAAATAGTCAGTTCGGGCATAAGCTGTGCCAATACATAGCGAAAGTCAGTTGTACCCCATGCTTCTTCAGCCTCTATGCGGATAATATCTCC
>NZ_JRPQ01000191.1 GCF_000762405.1 Hoylesella timonensis S9-PR14
TCATGGCAAAAAGGTTTGATAGAAAATCAAAATGGTCTTATAAGACAATATATTCCAAAATCATCTTCTTTTGATGATATAAGTCATCAGTATGTAACTAAGGTCACAGACAAAATAAATCGTCGTCCGAGAGAAAAATTGAATTTTCGTTGTCCATTTGAATGCTTTTATGAAAATATTTTTTAACTTTGCAATCGTTAGTGCATTTGCATGTTGAAACCGCCAATCTTAAGATCGCTACCCAACTTTGAATAAGTATAAAAAACAGATCCATTTAGCTGTAACCTATGATTGATATCAGAGTATACACCTAATTCAAAGTTATTTGTCTTTACTGGCTCAGTAATAATCTTGGATAAAACGTCTTCTTTAGCTGCACGCAGCGTCCGCCCTAAATCAAAAATAGAAAAACCTTGCGAAAAAGCAACGAAAGGTTGAAATATCGACAACTTGTTGAAAGATATACCTGCATTAAATGAGAAATTATCATATTTTAGTTTACCTCCCTTAACATGTACTTCAGGACTGCTGAGTTTTGTACGCAATATATCGTAATCAGGTACATTGACATCTATAACGTCATAACGTCCTCCTAATTTTACATTAAGACATTGCCAAAGAGTTGTCTTTGTTTGCAAGAATGGAGCATGATTACTACTCTGAAGTTTAGGAACCCAATAACGTCCATCTACAAGTGGCTGAGAGGTTTTATCTAAAAGATAATCATATCCATAAGTAAGACGAGTGAAGAGATTGTCAGATATTGACAAGAATGTATTAAATTGAGAACGGAAACCAATCTTTTGATCTTTGATGGTAGCTTGTCCACTTTTTTCTTCCCAGCGCGGTTTTTTCGGGTTATGTTTTCTGAAATCAAATATTGTATATAAACTTGTACCATATATGGACGCTTCAAAATCTGTATTTGAAAATAATTTGCGAGAGGAAAATTTTAGATACGCATTATGATTATATGGTGTACCTTCATCGACAGCCTGTGGGTCTTTTTCACCAAAGATACCTATAGCTGGACTTTTTAGATATTCTCCTTTTTGTTGAACAAGAGCAGTATGCTGCAAGCTCCGATAGAAATTATACATAAATTCTATTTTATTTTTGGCTGATAATGCGTAGCCTAATTTAATAAGAGCGTTTGACGTATAAGTATCACCTAACCCATAGCGTGGAGAGATATATTCACCAGAACCATCAATACTACTACCTGTTTTTACAAGAGAACCACTAACAAGATAGTTTAATTTATCTATAGAACCATAAAGTTGTTGGTTGACACGATAGCCCATTCCTTGTGTTCCATGATAGAAATTATAAGTTGAACCTGAGAGAGAAGACTCACCGGCAATCTTTTTGTTCTTTGTATTCTTTTTTGTGATAATGTTTATCACACCACCGATAGCACCATTTCCGTATAATGCAGTCGACCCCTTTACTATTTCAATGTGATCAATAGCAGAGACATCTATAGAGCGTATATCACGGTCTGTAGATCTTAATGGAGTGGATTGTGGAATCCCGTCTATTAATATGAGAGCACCCCTGCCTCGAAGAGATTGCGAGCGTGAACTTGTTGTATTGCTCGCTAACGCCATGCTTGGAGTGAGTAAACCTAAAAGGTGAGATAAATCAGGTTCAGCTTTACTCATTGCTGCAATTTGCTTTTGATCTATAATTGTTACTGTTGCAGCAGCATTAGACTTTATTTCAGGGATACGCGTAGTGTTTATAACAACTTCCTTTAAAAGATACGTTGAATCTGCCTTAATATGCTCTTTGGCATTACCAAATGCATACGTCGTAACAATCATACTAAGAATTAAGTAAAATTTTTTCTTCATGTGAAATAATATTTGTAAATAATTAATTAAGTGATTCGTTTTAATGTCTTTGGTGACATACTAAATCATTTTGCAAAGGTATTAAATAAATAAAAGTATTACAATACCTAAAAATCATGAATTTTCATCAACTCTTAGTAAATAGTCAATATAAGCCACCCTTCACACTAACATCCACACTGTTGTTCGCAAAAACAAACTTAATTGCCTTCTCTATTTCAAGTTGAAGTCGGCTGCCGATACCCATTGCCCTGCGAAAGTGGTGCCAGTGAAGCTCGATTTGGTGGAAATGCCGTAGCGAACGGAGCCTTTGGTGCTGCGTATATTCTTGATCTCTATGCGGTTCCATCCATATCCATTGCCGTCGTTAGCCTCAACGATATTCTGATAATAGGTCTCGTCTGGATTTGATGAGAGCGAGTCTGCGACGCTCAACCTACGTTTCGCCTCTGCCCAGATATTCCCAGCTGTATTGCCATTGGCTGGTATCTCCACCATATATTTGCGTCCATCGGCAATGGCATATACATAGGCTCCTTTGCCATTGGTACGAGCGACGACACTCAAGGTATATGTGCCGGGGGCAACATCGGTTTTCTCACGCTCCACTTGATAGTTCAGTCCCCAGTCTGAGTAACCGTCCAAATACCGCACATCCTGGTTGCCAGTGTAATATTCTCCATTTGAGGTGTAATGGTCCTCACGATCTGTCGGAGCAACCAGCAGATACCATCCGCCTTGATTCAGGAAATCCCAATCGGTTTCGTTGATGAATACGCCATTGTGTGTATTCTTCTTGATGTACGCCTCGTGCCTCAAATTATCCTGTTTCTCCTCAGCAATGGAAATTCTTGCACCAATGGCAATGCCACTGACAATCGCTACAATGAGACTCGCAGTCCATACACCCGCCCACATCAAGCGTTGCGGAGTGCCCATCGGCAGGAGTTTCTTGGTGTTGCTAAGTATTGAGTGAATGCCGCAATAAAGGGGAATGAAAAGCACACCTGCCATACTGACAACACAAACCACACTCAATGTTGGACTAACCGCACTTGAATAGAGCGTCGCAAATTCAATGTCGCCAAACAAATCGGGCATGGTCAGCAACACGATGAGGGCTGCCAATAAAGTAACCAATACCAATCCGGCAAAAATGCAGACAAGAATTAAGAAGCCCTTCATCAGCAGCAGGATAATTTTGAAAAAACCTCCTACGCATCCTATCGCCCCACTCTGCCGAGTTTGAGGAATATCTGCCTGTACGTGTTCTTCGGTCACTTCTTGTGCCAAGCTTTGTGGCGTCACATCCTTTCCTTTCATTTTCAGTCGGTCTTCGGGATTTTGTGCCACAGGTGTGATGATTGAAATCATGAAATAGATGAGCACCAGCCAAAGCGGTGTCCATGTAAACGGCGTTACGTGGAAAAACATGCCAGAAGACAAAGACGTATTGAAAGTGATAAAGACGAGCAGCACGCAAGCTAACCGCCACCACAAAGAGTCGCCACCAAAGTAGCGGGCACATCCAGCCAGCAGTCCGGTGATTTTCTTATCGGAGGGATCACGATATAGGCGTTTGCCCGATTTTCTCAATCGATCGAAATAAGCAACAACTTCATCTTTCAGTCGGTTGACCGTACTCGTTTCCTCCGACTGTTCCTCATCTTGCTCCGTCGTCTCCTCGTCTTTCGGTTCATCCTCATCCATCTCTTTGGGATCTCCGATTCGCGTAATGATGTCCTGCACGTGCTGAATGTTGATAGCCTCAACTCCCTGTGACTTAAGGTCGTCAAACAGTTCAGCGATGCGAGCCTCAATGTCGTCGGCAATCTCTTTTCCATCGGGCTTATGCGCAAAATAGCTGCGCAAAGTGTCGATATATTGTTGCAACAGTCCGTAGGCGTCTTCGTCAATGGCGTAAAGCCTGCCTAACATATTGATGGTAATATTTTTTTTCATAATGACTGATTGAATAATGAATAACTTATTTAGATTGTTTCAGAAAATTGACAGTGGCAGCAATCTCTCCCCACGCCTTGTCCAATTCGCGGAGGAAGACTGCCCCTTTGTCGGTGAGCATATAGTATTTTCGCGGAGGCCCCTGCGTACTTTCCTGCCAGTTATAACTCAGCAAGTGATCGTTTTTCAGTCGTGTAAGCAGCGGATACAGCGTTCCCTCCACCACCAGCAGTTCGGCCTCCTTGAGCCGCTGAATGATGTCCGACGTGTAGGCTGCCTGTTTTTCCAGCAACAACAAAATGCAGTATTCCAACATTCCCTTGCGCATTTGTGATTTCACATTGTCTACATTCATAATCATCAATTTATAGTTGATGATGCAAATGTATGCAAAATACAAGTACCTTGCAAAGCATAGTACTATAAATCTTTTATTTATTAACCTTATTTAACTACTTAGATGCGGAAAACTGATATTTAGCAGTAAGTGCATAGCGTGGCATTCAACCCCAAATAAGGCTAAATAGCACTAAAAGAAGTCTCATCGTATTATTGCAGTTTCGGCGACAGAATATAAAAACAAAGTTTGTGTGTCAGAGAGTAAACATTCTACTTTATCCCTGATACCCAATTCCCCAGTTAGTGAGAACAACTGTCATCCTCATATCGAATATTAAATATACAACTGATATAAAATCTGAATATACACCAAAACGAAACGAGTTTGCAAACCAAGAAACTGTCTAATCACAAAAAATAAGCTTTACACTTAGTGTTCAATTCAAATACCCACGCTCTAATGTTAACAAATATTAATCTATCAATTCTTTTCTTTATTTATTCTTTTGTTTCTATGAAAACATTTACCTTTGCACTCGCTTTACAATTAAAGTCACATAATCATGTGAAGGAGAGATGGTAGAGTGGTCGATTACAACGGTCTTGAAAACCGTCGCACTGAGAGGTGCCGGGGGTTCGAATCCCTCTCTCTCCGCTAACAAGGGTGTAAATCAACGAGTTACGTGATTTACACCCTTTTCTACACCCAAAATTTAGGCAATAAAAAACGGGTCAGTCAAGATATTCATCTTGAGAGTAGTTCCTTTGTATGTCTAAGGTGTATTGAGACTATTGCACAGATGAATTTCTTAGACTACTCCCCCCCAAAAAAAATGGGCAAGTTGTTTCGGGCGGGGTTTGACTTGTCTAATTTTTTGGATTTGTATCGTGTTGAAGCACTGACTTGTTGACAATATCAACTTGCCGTTATGGAATAGTTATTGGCTTATCTTTCAACTTAATACGGTTTTCTGTACTTAATGTGGGTACACAGATAAACAAGCGTTTCATTGCACGACTAGCAGCCACATAATACACCCGATGAACATTGTTGCCATCTAGGTTTGGAGACAACAGAAACTCCAAGTCTTCTTCCTTTTCAAGAATGACAAAGACGTTATCAAACTCCTCTCCTTTTGATTTGTGGATAGTCTTATGCTTGTCATTTGAATCACCATACTTCACCCCAAGGGCAGCATCAGCGTATGTATGGTTTACGTAGAAATCCTTGATTGCCTTGCCTGTTATCTTAGTTATCTTGAGTTGTAAATCATTCACCAGAAAATTGTAGAAATCCATCAGGCTTCCGTCTTTATAGTCCTTATAGCCATCTAGCAAACGTCTTAGAGCCACAATGGTTATTGTCCTATCGCGATTGATGATGTCTAGTTGATGCCAAGCATTTCGCAAGTCATTCATTCTAGTATATTCCACGGCCTTAATCAACGTCTTTATAATCATCTGACGTCTAGCATTGCTGTCAAAATCAATCTCTAATATTTTTTCGACTTCTCTCACTCCGTTCTTTTTACGCATCGAATTGGCAAGTACGTTTTGAAAGGCCAGCGATTGTATATCGTTAGTTCCACTCTTTTCAATACTCTGTTGGTAGCAGTTAAGCATATCGCCAACTAGCAATTCCGGCATCATTCCTTCTGATCCATTCAGCCAGTCTTGCGAGAAATCAGTCCTGACAATATTCAGTAAATCTATTATCTGCTTCGTGCTACGCTTATTCCCTCGTATCTCATACTCCTGCATTTCTGGAACAGTAAAACTGTCAAATTGCTGCACTGTAGCACCGAGAAAATCATAGATTGATTGTGTTTTATCGCCAACCACTCCCACAATTACCCCCTCATTGCCTAACTTGGTTAGGAAGTCAACCACAAAAGGTATTGTATCTTGAAATTCATCCACGAAAATATATGGATATCTAGCCTTTATCAATATGTATATATTGGGATATTTTGAAAGCAGGATGTAAGAGAAATATAAAATGTCATCAAAAGATATATAGCCTCCACTCCATATCCATCTTTTGAACCCCATGTACCAGTCATTACCAACATATCGCTTGCCACTTTTAGTGACATAAGTTTGTGGATATTTGGGTTTGTAATGTTTGTATTCATGGTTTTCATAACGCCATATGGCTTTTGTTAAGCCATTCAGATAGGTTTCGGTATCTAACCAAGATTTGCCAATGCTTTTTAATACAATTTCAGCCGCTCCTTTTGATTTAAAATTAGAGTCATCTACAACCACAAGTTTGCTCAACTCCAGCCCAAATTCTGCAGCTACCAGATGAATATAGGGTTTTACTATATTGGCATACAAGAAACTATGGATGGTACATACCTCAACCACGTCATTCCTCATATTCAAACGTGAAATGATGGTGTCGATACCCACATTGGTATAAGTGATACAAGCCACCTTCCTCACCACATCAAGTTTGTTGCTGTTTGATACTACATTTTTGATATGGCTTATCAACCAATGTGTCTTTCCAGCACCAGGTCCAGCAGTCACCTTAAATGGCTTGTCTACAGGTATGGTTTGCTCTGATGTTATGATAATAGCCATGTTAATGCGTCAACAATATATTGGGGCACATGGAACTCTTTTCTGTCTGTTTCTGGTTTCTCCAGATTAGCCATAAGTGTTACGTTTAGTTCCAGCGCATTGCTACCTTTTGAAACGGAGTTCAAATAACGTGATGCAAGTAAGGCTTTTCGTTTCTCTTCATCCGTCCACTTCGATGCACCTATGGATGTCTTAATACGGGTATTAGCCTCACTGTTTCGCATTTTACCCATCATTTTTTTTACATCCTGTTCTGCCATCATAGCTTTTATCTCCTTCAGATTGGACACAGAGTTGGTCAGCAACAGTTCACAATTGGGATTCTCACGCATTATGTCATACTCCAACGTTTTTCCGTACGTTACATCTTGCCTATAAAACCTAATGTTGGGGTGGTCCGCATATTGATTCACCTCTGTATCCGCATGATGCTTATAGTCGTAGTTGTCTGCGTCTATATTGTATTCATATGGGTAGCAGGCTTCATATGTCGCGTCAGATTCATGCTTTTTCCTACAGGGATCAATGTCTGTCAAACAGACAATCTTCTTGTTGATGGTGTATGGATTGTTTGTATCAAACAACTTTAGGAAGTGTTTGAAATAGCGACCACCCATATTTACCACCAGCACATGCTCATCTGTAAGGTTCTTGTCCAAATATCTAGCAAAGACAGGGAGTAGCAGCTCCTCCGCAATGCCCTCAACGAATATCAATTTGTTGGCAAAAAACATATCAGCTTTGGTAGCATCTAAAAACCTTTGGACATATTGCTTGGATTCATCATCATTATCTTCTTTATAAATGTCACGTGGATATCCAACATTAATCTGCCCTAATGCAGGTGAAGTTAGACAAATCAAGTCATCCAGTTTCACAGCAGAGGCAATTTGGGTAGAATGGGAGGTCATGAATATCTGACGTACATGTCCATTTGCATTGTTGTCCTGTAGAAACTGTAGGAACTTATACTGCATAGCTGGATGCAGATGTGCTTCACATTCTTCTACAGCAAGGAATGAGAGTACCTTAGCATTGCGTTTCATGTAGGTGATGCTGCTGTCCGCCTGCATCTTTGCAAGCAAAAGCGACATATAGATTAGATTGTTATAGCCTAAACCATTATACGTCGCTGGTACTTCTATACCAACAGCATATTTTATAATCATTCTCAACACTGCAAACATTTCATTTTCCGTCACCGTTCCATCAAAATCAGGTACAGCTCCGTTGAATGTTGCACCTGTATCAAGTGCGTACTTCAGAAACACGTTTTTGCCATTCTGCAATCTACCTTGTAAAGTTTGCATCAGTGGACTAGACTGTTGTACAAAACCATCTCTCAGAGTTTTTAATTGTCCCTTTATCTCGTCCTCTGTCTTTGTAGAATCATTCTTAACCGAGTAATCAATGAAAAAATTCAGCACATCCCTAAGGAGCGGATTATAACCGGCGTATAGGTCATGACTGACATCGCGAATAGCATCAAGGAACTGGAAGTCAATCTGCCCCAACGTCTCATTGATATTGATACCAGCAGCCTGATTACCTCCCGATCGACTACTTTTATAGAGTCTGATGTAGTCTTGCTCTATAATCTTCCATATTTCTTTGGCTGTATTTGCGTTAGCAACATCCGCCTTATAGTGGTCCTCTTGTACATCTATCAATTTAAACTCGAATCTCAATTCTGCTTCCTCACTTAATGCCGGATCTGTCATCAAACTAGAGAAGAGTCCCATTTCTGCAGAATACAAGGCTTCCCCCGCACTTCGACAAAAGACAAGAGTTATTTGAATCCGTGGTGACTGCTGTTTAAGCACTGCTATATCGGTTTCATAAAATAAGTCACTAACTCCCAACCTATGACCATAATTATAACTAAGCACTAAACCCATTGCACGAAGTAGGTTGCTTTTACCTGTATTATTATGACCTATTATAACATTCACCCCTTCATGGAAAGGTATCAAAGCTTCCTTGAAGTTTCGGAAGTTTAGTATCTTGATTTCCTTGATATACATACTATTTCATTGCTTTGATTTTACTATCTATAAAGTCAATCTCTTCTGCTGAAAGGTTATACTTTGTATAGAGTTGCTTGTCAATCTCATCGACAGACTTTTTCCAGTCAATATCTGATTGGTCAGTAAAGTCTTGAAGCGGAACAAAGCGATAAGTCTTGCTCGTCGCATGCTGGCTAGCTTTAGCTAAGCTATGCATAAAACGAACAAAACGTGTTTTAAGATATTGCACCAATGTGTTAGCCGAGCTTTTATCTAGAGAAAGATCTGCCCCAACGACCAAGAATGTTTCTGTGGCAACCGAATTCGGTTCTCCTACAAACGCATTTAGATTATCATCATTCAACTCTGTTCCAATATTATTAGCATAAGGCATGAACACCTTCCACCTATTTATCCATTCAGAGTTTCTCTTTACCGTTGAAAAAGTAATATATCCTAGGCAAGAGGAACGACCAAAGCAAACAATCGAATTCTTTTGGGTTGGTTGTTCCTTAAAAACTGTCGTATCTTTTGTTATGTTACCATCTATTCCAAAAGGACGTCTTGCTGATACTATATCTGATAATGAAGCAAAAGATGCACTCCCTGTAACCTTCTCCAATATTGATATTGCCTCTTGATGGCGAATAAACATATCTAGACCATCAATCCTTATAGAACGACTTTGGGATACAATGTCCTGTCCTCCTCTATTAGATATAACCTTTGGAAGAATTACGGTATTGTCAAAACCCTTGTCTCTCACAATAAAACAGAGGCCTCCACGGTTGTTTGTATCTGGGAAGACTTCATCAGGACGTTGATAGTCGTATAAAAGTTTGATATGCTTGTCGGAAAGCATAGTTAGCCTAAATTCATCTAACCCTTTTCCTCCTGTATACCACCGAGCAGGCATAATCATAGATACATACTTGGTAGATATATCTCTGGCAATATTTACAAACTCTTGATATATTGGTTTTGCACTAGCTGCTGCACCGCCATCGGCTTTCTGATATGGTGGATTGCCTATTACGAGATCAAATTTCATTTCTTTGAGTTGTTGTATAAATGATTCTTTGTGATCTGAATCGAGCAGATCATATGTCGTGAATCTTGAGATGATATGTCTGATATCAAGCTCTAGCAAGTTATACACCTTGCGAGTAAACTCATAACTAACACTTGATGTAGGTAAAGCATAGATGTTCTTGCCAATTTCGTCTCCATACTTAGAGATGAGTGCTCGAGTAAACTCTCCTTGCTTGGAGGCGATGTCTAAAATCTTTGTTGATTTGGTTATGGCTTCTTCTCCGAGGGCATTAATCATTTCAAGGGCTACAGCCTGAGGAGTAACCACCTCAGAAGAGGAGAGACGACCGAACTTTGCCATAGCGACTTCAGCTCTTTTCATTGGAGAGAGTGAATTATCTCGCATTAAACTGTTCAAGTTTTCTATTTTATAGTCAAGTACTCTTAAAGAGAATACGTTGCTCTTCTGTTGCACAAGTTTGAGTATGGATAGTCTCAATCCTACATGCTTAGCAATACGCTTATTCTCTTCATTATCTTCGATTGATCTGATAATTGATAAAAGCGAATCAACAGGAGTTTCTGTGAGAAATGCATAGAAGAGTATTTGAGCATAATAGGTAGCGAGCTTTTTGCCTATTAGATTGTCTTCCTTTTCATCTTTTGGCTCATTTTTTGTCGGATGAGTATCGGTGCTGTTAGGATGCACTTGTTCTTCTCCAATGTCCAGTTCGGTCTCATCTCCAGTTACCGCCTTGATCTCTATACCCTTCGAAGCATCAATAGGATTCAGTTGAGATATGGCATTCAGTAAAGTCTCATCTGAAAGAAGCATATAATCCAATGGAATATCTGTTGCTTCGTCCATAACACTGCGATTGACAGAATAAGCTCGTACGGCATCCATCACGTCAGCAGGGCTGATGCGCTGTAGTCCGTCATTGCCAATTGTTATAATGGGAGAGTATTCTAGTTCGCGCGCTATACGATCACGAAGGTGTTCATTCCCTCTCTGCTCCGTATTGGCATTATAGATCTGAGAGCGTTGTTCTTGGAGACGAAACATACGATTAGGATCGAAGTCCACAAGCAATGTTTGTGGCTTCATGTTATATTTAATCGTCTCTCCATTATTACTGCTAAGTGTACGGACATATTGGTTTTGGAGTCGAAAAACTGCTTGATCATATTCTTGAGGTGATGCTGAATCTTTGAGATACAGCATAGTGTCCCACTCCTTAACAGTACTACCCGTTAGCATACGATTGACAGTGAGCGTTATTGTCTTAATATCATCTCTTTCACACTGTTCAATCTTGTTCTTCACCGACTCTGTTGTTGGATAGAGATATGTACTCTTAAGACCTGCTATATTGATTATAGCATAGTCTCCTATATGATTAAAAGCCTTCTGTTTCTTTTTAAGTAATTCTTCCATCGCATCACACGATGCTCGGTAGGGCAATACAAATACCATGTGCCGGCACATCTTGCCTTGTTGGATCTCTTCCAATTCTAACAGAGAAAGAATCTGTTCATCCCTTTCAGAGCCATCAATAGCTTGAAGTAATCCAAAAACCTCTGTCTCGTGGACAAACTTCCGATGTGATTGATGCTTCTTATCTTCAGCAATAGATTGAGGTTTCATCAGTTCGGATAAGCTACTTGAGAAACCATGCTTACGAAGTTCTTCCAGCCGCTCTCGAGACGTCTGATTGGGCAGAAATGCAAAACGAACCATCTGAGGAAAGCCATAATAAGGATTTTCCCATTCTTTGACGTCATCAGAAAGGATATGATCTTTGTCCCATTGTGCCTGAGCTTCTACGATATCTGAAAACTGATAGAATGCTATAATGTCTTCCTCTGCAAACTCACTCCCCATAAGGATACGATAGGGTGTACCAGATAGGTGAATACGAACTCGAGACCTCAGAAGCTTGAGCTCCGCATTCTGCTCATAAGCATCAGCCGTATCTAAGTATAGAAGCTCTGCCTTAAGTTCCTTTTTCTTAGAAAGCTTGAGCACACGACCATACTCCTCGGCTCTTGCTCCGTAATGACTTTCATCAATAAGTAGAAGATCTATCTCTCGCTCGAACAATGATTGATGCTTAGTTTTGACTTCTTGTCCAGCCAAGTCCTGTAAAGTCAAGAAGAGAACAACTTTTTTCGTTTGTAATGTTATCTCGAGAACGTTATCATCCTGTAGTAAGGCGTCGCTATCTAAAAAGGTGTAGTCCACAAACTTAATGTGGCTCTCTACTGTACGCTTCCATTCTGACTTCACATCTGCCTTGGCAGAGACTACAACAACTAGCTGGGCATTCATTTCAAGAGCACAACACATTGAGGTGAAGCTCTTACCAAAGCGCATCACTGCATACATCAATAGGTTATTTCGTCCTTTCGATAGAGCTACGTTGAAGCGTTCGATTGTTTCTAATTGATTGGGACGTGGCTCATAATGCTCACTACGTTCATAGACATAGTTAATAGGAATACGGCCGTCTTCAAACGAAAAATAGGCATACTTCTGTAACTTATTCTCGTAAGCATTTTTAATATCGGAGATTGCTTGGGCAACGTTTTCTTCCGTAGCTCCACGGAAAAATTCTCTAGAGAAATAACAAGAATCAGATAATTCCTTTCGAAGCAAACGAACACAACCACGCTCCTTTTCTAAGAACTGGTGCACCGCATAATCTCGAAAGTAAATTGTATCATCTACCTTAGCCTTTTCCACATATCTCTTCTTTAAGTCAGGAAAATATCTTCTCCATTCCTCAAGACGTCTCATAACGGGTCTATACGTATCTCCTACCTTTAGATAGTCGGGAATTGTACCAGTAGAGAATGCATATATGTGTGGTTCTACTCGACCAATAATCAGTTCTTTGATAAGTGTATTCTCTTCCATTATTTCTTCTTTGAATAAAGGGAACGGAACTCTATTACTTCGTGTTTGTCCCAATCCATAATTCTTACAGGGATACCATTATGTTTATTCGGATTGTTCGTTTTACATCCTTCACAAGTTATCATTTCTTCCTCTCCAAATAGATTGCCAACAGTCCCCAGCACACCATGCTTGCAAGAGTTTGGGATAACCATCTTCAATCCATCCATCTGAAATATATTCCATGAGATAATTTTAGCAATCTCGATCTGCTTATCTACTGAAGGCTGCTCGCCCCAACGTTCTTCGTAATACTCTACGAAACTATAGAAAAGGTTCTCCCTAGCCAGTAGCACATTATCTCCTTGCCAATCATATCCATAAGTTGTCTGAAAAGACTTAATAACCCACTGTATCCAATCGCTATGATTTGAGACATTCTCATTTACAATTCGAATCTTTCTATCCAGTAACCCTATTCTTTGGGGCAATGCTATTAACTCGCCCGAAGCGGTATCATAGCGACTGACTAAGTAAGGTGCTTCTCCACAAGTAATCTCTATGCAATTACGTAGTACATAGTCTTGCCACGTCACTCCATCTGCAAAGCGTATAGGTTTAGGGCAAACGTTCCAAATGTGCCTGTCATCTATGTAAGAAGGCTCATTAAAGTGACTATCCTTTGATAGATAATTCTCATCCCCTGCATTACACATATCATTGCATACCCAAGCTGGAGTAAAAATTTCAGCCTTATCTATTGTCCGTTTCTTTTTAAGCTCTTTCGATTTGACTACACGAGGCATAATGATATGCCCATTATTACCAATAATAGAGGCGATCTCGATAGAATCAGTGAAGTCGAAGCCTTTACCCAAGGTAATATAGTCTGATGATGCCCAAAAGATGTTTTTCCCCGTTGTATGATCAATCAGGAGTTCTTTCAGTATTTTGATTGGCAATTTGTCTTCAAGTACATCTATCACACACATATTGCTTTCCTACATTATTAGTTCTTTGGGTGACACACGGAGCAAATCCGCAACTTTGAAGATGATAGCGAGGTTAGGCTGCTTGCGGTTACAAACATAGGCGTTGGTGATGCTGAAACTCATGCCCAACTCTTTAGCGAGCCACGTTTGAGTGATGCCTCGCTTCTTCAAATGCTCCTTGATAAGATTGCTATGCTCTTTCTTCTGTCCCATCGGATGATTGTTTATCTTGATATTAATTACAAAGTTATGAACTTATAATGAATAAAACGAAGAAAAGCGGAACTTTCACGCTACTGGAAATAATTTTTCCTGTGAGAAGACATAAAGGTAATCTCTTAAGTAGTCAATGATGATTGGAAACGAATATCATTTTGCCCAAAACTATCCACTTTTTGAATATGTATTTAGCGTTTTTGATAGTTATTGATTTCCTTGTGTTTCCCTATACTTCCTGCTACATCCTTGCCTCTTGGAATAACATCAAAAGCCTCCTACTTTTGTATCGTCAGAGCTGACTGAATGCCCTATGCGCAAGGGCAAGTTATTCATTTCAAACAATCGAATTATGACGATAAACGAATTACTGGACAAGCCTGTTTGGCAGATGACTGGTGAAGAATTACTTTTCCTTGCACAACACAGTAATATGTCCACGAGCAGGGAATCAACAAAGGCTTCTTCCTCCAAAGAAGAAAAGCGATATGTGTACGGGTTGGCTGGCATTGCACGCCTCTTNGGNTGNAGTNTNCCTACNGCTAACCGTATCAAGCAGAGTGGTAAAATCAATCGTGCCATTACACAAATCGGTCGTAAGATTATTGTTGATGCTGACCTTGCACTGGAATTGGCAGGACGAAAGACAGGAGGAAGATGATGAACACGACTGATTATGAAAACATTTGGCAAAAGTCGCTCATTCATGTAACCGATGAGTTT
>NZ_JRPQ01000192.1 GCF_000762405.1 Hoylesella timonensis S9-PR14
TCATGGCAAAAAGGTTTGATAGAAAATCAAAATGGTCTTATAAGACAATATATTCCAAAATCATCTTCTTTTGATGATATAAGTCATCAGTATGTAACTAAGGTCACAGACAAAATAAATCGTCGTCCGAGAGAAAAATTGAATTTTCGTTGTCCATTTGAATGCTTTTATGAAAATATTTTTTAACTTTGCAATCGTTAGTGCATTTGCATGTTGAAACCGCCATTTTTAGCGGGTAACTCTTTGGGTTAAAAATGTTAATGACTATTCTTACTGAAGAGGGGGTAGATAGAAAGATTGAATCTCTCTATGCTTGCTGTTTGACAAAAGATTTTGAATGTGTCAAAAGGTTATGGAAATCAATATTTTGTAGATGATAGATAGATTTTAAATTATACTAATTAATGCCTATGACCTTCGCAACTTCATGATATTTTTAGTAACTTTGTGCTTTCTAAATATAAATCATACCATCCATGAGTGAAGTTACGATTAAAGATAAGACGTTTAAGACGTTCATTCCAGAGGCCGACCTGTTACGCCGTGTAAAGGAGGTTGCCAACCACATTAGCCACGATTTTGAAGGAAAAAATCCGCTTTTGTTGGCGGTGTTAAATGGTTCTTTCATCTTTGCAGCCGATTTGATGCGCTATATCACCATACCATGTGAGATTTCTTTTGTGAAGTTGGCTTCTTACCAAGGTATTGCTTCCACGGGTGAAATCAAAGAGGTGATAGGTCTTAATGAAGATATTACAAATCGTGCAGTCATTATTGTGGAGGATATTGTAGACACTGGTGCTACAATGAAGCGTATGATAGAAAAATTGGGTACACGTAGTCCTGCCTCGTTAGACATTTGCACTTTGTTGTTGAAGCCAGGTAAACTCAAAGTACCACTTAATATTAAGTACGTAGCCATGGAGATACCTAATGATTTTATTGTGGGGTATGGTTTGGACTATGACCAGTTAGGAAGAAATTTACGAGATATTTATACAATAGTAGAAGAATGAAAAATATAGTAATCTTTGGTGCTCCCGGTTCAGGAAAGGGCACACAGAGCGATAAGCTCATTGAAAAATTTGGTTTGGAACATATCTCTACGGGGGATGTGTTGCGTAGCGAAATCAAGAATGGTACGGACTTGGGAAATACAGCCAAGGGATTTATTGACAAAGGGCAGCTGATTCCTGATGAATTGATGATTGATATCCTCGCCAGTGTTTATGATAGCTTTGGTAAAAATCATAAGGGAGTTATCTTCGATGGATTTCCCCGAACGATTCCACAAGCTGAGGCATTGAAAGAAATGTTGGCAAAACGTGGTCATCATGTAGCTGCTATGATAGAACTGGATGTGCCAGAAGATGAACTGATGAAGCGATTGTTGTTGCGTGGGCAACAGAGTGGTCGCAGTGATGATAATGAAGAAACGATTAAAAAACGTTTAGGTGTTTATCATGCACAAACAGCTCCGCTCATAGAGTGGTACAAGCAAGAAGCGATACATCACCACATTGACGGCTTGGGCGAGTTGGATAGAATCACAGCAGATATTTGTGCTGTCGTTGAAACTTTATAATTGACTTTTAATATGACTATCATTCAAGTTCAAAGAACTGAGGAGTTTGAATGATAGTCATATTTCATGTTTTGTTGTCTTACCCTAAATCATGTTTTCATGGAGTCTAATTTTGTTGATTACGTAAAGATTTATTGTCGTTCGGGCAAAGGCGGTCGAGGGTCTATGCACCTTCGTCATGTCAAATACAACTACAATGGCGGACCCGATGGTGGTGACGGAGGTAAGGGAGGAAGTATCTATCTTCGGGGTAACCACAATTACTGGACGCTTCTACATCTGCGGTACGACCGACATATCTTTGCCGAACATGGTGGAAATGGAGGTAAAGACAAGTGTCATGGTACTGATGGAAAGGATATATATATTGATGTTCCTTGTGGTACGGTGGTGTATAATGCCGAAAATGGTAAGTTTATTTGCGATGTGACCGAGCATGGACAGGAGGTGTTATTGTTGAAAGGTGGGCGAGGAGGACTTGGAAATTTCCAGTTTAGAACAGCTACCAATCAGGCTCCACGATATGCACAGCCTGGCGAGCCCATGCAAGAGATGACGGTCATCTTAGAACTTAAATTGTTGGCAGATGTGGGGTTGGTTGGTTTTCCCAATGCAGGTAAGTCTACCTTGGTTTCCTCTTTGTCGAGTGCACGGCCTAAGATAGCCAATTATCCGTTTACTACCCTTGAACCATCTTTGGGTATTGTGGAATATCGTGATCACCAATCGTTTGTCATGGCAGATATCCCAGGCATCATTGAAGGTGCGAGTGAGGGGAAGGGGTTAGGCTTGCGTTTTTTGAGACATATTGAGCGCAACTCCTTGCTACTGTTTATGGTACCAGGTGATACTGATGATATTAAGAAGGAGTATGAAATATTGCTCAATGAACTGCGTACCTTCAACCCTGATATGATGGACAAACACCGTGTCTTAGCAGTGACAAAATGTGACCTGTTAGATCAAGAATTGATTGATATGCTGCACGATACTCTTCCTACTGATTTGCCCGTTGTGTTTATTTCTGCTGTGACAGGTCAGGGATTGGATGAACTGAAGGATGTTTTGTGGAAAGAACTTAATAGCGAGAGTAATAAACTGCAGGGAATTATTGCAGAAGACAATTTGATTCATCGGGATAAAGAAATGGATAAAATGGCGTCGGAACTCATTGCTGAGGGTGAGGTGGAGGAAATAACTCCGATAGATGACACCGACAATCAAGATATCGAAGACTTGGAGGATTATGAGTACGAAGATGTCTGATGTGCAACAAAAAGATCTGCCCACACCTCTGCTCACTTATTTTCCATTGCATAAGCAAGTAAAGGTCTTTTCTACCACACGGAGCGGAGGCGTCAGTAAGGGTTGTTATAGTTCGTTTAACATCAATCCTTATTGTGGAGATGAACCGAAAGCCATACAGTCTAATCGAGCAGCTCTTTGTACCGAACTCCAGTTAAGTGCCGACCGTCTTTTGTTGCCACATCAAGTTCACGGTGTCGAGACACGGGTTATCGAAAAAGATTTCTTTTCTTTGTCACCATCTACGCAGCACTTATTGTTAGAAGGTGTGGATGCACTCATCACTTCTGTACCACAAGTTTGTATTGGTGTGTCTACTGCCGATTGCATCCCTGTGCTTTTATATGATACGAAGCATCATGCTATTGCTGCCATTCATGCTGGTTGGCGAGGCACCGTGCAGCGAATTGTGCAGCACACTCTTTCTATGATGCGGCAGGTTTATGACACCTCGGCAGCTGATGTGTATGCTTGTATAGGACCCGGAATATCCTTAAAGAATTTTGAGGTTGGTGATGAAGTGTTTGAAAGATTTGCAAAAGCAGGTTTTCCCCTTTCGTCTATCAGTGTGAAGAAGACGAAGTGGCATCTCGATTTGCCTGAATGCAATCGTCTGCAACTCATAGAGGAGGGGGTAAAGGCGCACCATATTTTACAGACAGGCATTTGTACGTACGACCAGATAGACCAATATTTTTCTGCAAGACGGCTGGGAGTGGCGTCTGGAAGGATTTATAATGGTATTCTGTTAAATGAATGAGCAGGTAGAAAGACGATTCTGAAATACGATAGCATCTGTCTATGTGTCTCCAAAACGGTAATGAAATGAAATTTCCTTTACGAAAATTAATATTGAGTTTAGCCTCGGTCATGAGCTTGTCGGCTTTTGCTCCCGATTCTGAACAATTCACTCCTGCAGAGCGACAGCAGGTGAGTATTGCAACGCCTCATCTCTTTGACAAATCTGATCATTTTTATATTGATTTCAAAAAGTTGTCCTCAACAGATTATTGTTTTCCACTTCCTGTGGGAAAGAGTATCCTTTTGCCGCAGCAAGAACTGGAAATCAGAACGTCGAAGGGAGATGCGGTGAAGGCGATGTTTGATGGTACTGTGCGCTTGTCCAAGCGAAATGCAGCTCAAATACCCGTATTAGTGATTCGACATAAGAATGGATTGGAAACCGTTTATAGTCATCAAGTGCAGAATTTGGTGAAAGTGGGTGAACATGTGCGTGCAGGACAGACCATTGCGATTATTGGAGAACGTGCAGGACGCTCGTTTTTGCGCTTTTCAATCATGGTGAATGGTGCCCGTATCAACCCAACGATTATTCTCAGTCCTGCGAGTCATCAATTATATTCACAATTGCTTCAGTTTAAGAAAGTGGGGCATCGCATTGATGTAAAAGTGGTGACGGAGGAGCAACAGCGTGTAGGAGTCGACCCAGAAAATCCTTTTAGAAACGGTAATTCTTTTCAACTGAACTTGTCTGAAGTGAGGAAAACAGGTAAATGGGCTTATCCGCTTCCATGTGCAAAGGTAATAAGTCCTTACGGAGGCAGGCGAGGACATGGTGGAGTAGACTTGAAGACCAAGCCGAATGATAAGATAGTGGCAGCCTTTGATGGAGTAGTGACGTTGTCAGGACCACATTATGGGTATGGAAACTGCATCAAAATTAAACATAAATATGGCTTTGAAACCCTTTACAGTCATCAATCTAAAAACTTTGTAAAGGTGGGGCAAAAAGTGAAAGCTGGTGAGGTGATTGGATTGACAGGGCGAACTGGACGTGCAACAACCGCACATTTGCATTTTGAAATAACATACAGAGGGCGGCGTTACAATCCAAATATACTGTTCGACCACGCAAAGCGAAGTTTACAAGATGTAACCTTGACCTTGACTAAATCAGGAAAAATTACTTCGAAGCGTAACAATACTAACGCTCCGAAGTAAATGCAATATCTTTATATCACGCTTTCCCTTTATGTCTATTGGCTCGCTGTGTGCGGTATTTCGCTTTTTGGCGAGCAGAGCCACTGCCATGTGCTCCTGTAATATACTTCTTTTTCTTGGCTTTGGTCTTAATCTTTCCGTCCTCTTTTTTCTCTTTAGGAGGCTTGCGAAAGACTATCCCGTTTTCTAATATATCGTCAAAATCGTCCATACACATATAAATTGATGACAGTGACACTTGCTTTCTTGTTAGATGTTCTTCATAAGAAGATGCTTATGCCACTGTGTTTGATGAATTAATGGTGGAATAATCTCACCCCTGTGAATGCCATTGTGATGCCGTATTTGTTGCAAGTTTCAATAACGTGGTCGTCTCTTACAGAACCTCCAGCTTGTGCTATGTATTGCACACCACTTTTGTGAGCTCGTTCAATATTATCTCCAAAGGGAAAGAATGCGTCACTCCCTAATGCCACTTGTGTGTTTTGGCAAAGCCACTCTTTCTTTTCTTCTTGGGTTAAGGGTTCTGGTTTTTTCGAAAAGATAGGCTCCCATGCACCGTCTTTCAACAAATCATCCGCCTCGTTTCCAATGTATAAGTCAATGGCATTGTCTCTATCTGCACGACGGATATGCTCCTTGAATGGCAAATTCATGACCTTAGGACATTGGCGGAGCCACCACGCGTCTGCTTTGTCTCCTGCCAAGCGGGTGCAATGAATTCTACTCTGTTGTCCAGCTCCTATTCCAATTGCCTGTCCATCTTTGACATAACAAACACTGTTACTCTGGGTATATTTGAGTGTGATAAGTGCAATGATAAGATCTCGCTTGGCATTTTCTGGCAAGGATTGCTGTTCTGTGGGGATGTTCTCAAATAATCGATCGTCATTAAGTTTAACTTCATTGCGTCCTTGTTCAAAGGTAATGCCAAAAACCTGTTTGTGTTCAATAGGATTCGGCTGATAGTTTGGGTCTATCTTAATGACATTGTAAGTTCCTTTGCGCTTATCTCTCAAAATCTCCAATGCTTCAGGTGTATAATCTGGTGCAATAACACCATCGCTCACTTCACGTTTGATGAGCAATGCCGTTGCTGCATCGCAGGTGTCACTCAAAGCAACAAAATCACCATACGAACACATGCGGTCGGCTCCTCTGGCTCTTGCATAAGCACAGGCAAGGGGTGAAAGCTCAAAGTCTACATCGTCGACAAAATAAATCTTTTTTAAAGTGTCGCTTAGTGGTAGTCCAATGGCAGCTCCAGCTGGTGAGACATGCTTAAAAGAGGCAGCAGCAGGAAGACTTGTTGCAGCCTTCAGCTCTTTTACTAATTGCCAACTATTGAGTGCGTCAAGGAAGTTGATATAGCCTGGACGACCATTTAATACTTCTATTGGTAATTCCCCCTCTTCCATATAAATGCGTGAAGGCTTCTGATTGGGATTGCAACCGTACTTTAATGCTAATTCTTTCATATCGGAAAATGTTCTAATGGTTTACAAATTTACATAAAAATTATGATATATAAGTCCGCTGGAATAAAGAAAGTGCATTTCCTTTATAGGAAAAAATAAAAAGCAAACAGTTCTGTCAAGCTATCTTTTGGTTTTTAGCTTTCTTGAACTGTTTCAGTTAATTGCGGTCCTATATTTATTCTTATTCATATTTTTTTTGTAATTTTGTTTGTTCATTTGTGTGTTAAGCGAGAAGGGAAGAGTATTCAAATGACTAACTACAAGTGGATGTATAAAATAAAGGTTCTGCATATACTACTAAATAAATTTCTAAATATGATGTTGCATGACATAAAGCACCTGTTAGAGGAAATGGAGGCAAAGGTTGGTAAATCTGCCAGTAATTTGTTGACAGAAGATGAGAAGATTGTACATATATTGACAAAACATGTTCTGTGTAAAAATTTAAGTTGCGTACAAAAGGCGTGGGATTGCTTAAAAAGAAAAGAAAAACCATCAGATGCTACCTTAGATAAGTTAGCTCTCCTTGCAGGCTTTCAAAATTGGAAGGACTTAAAGATTGCTTTGCATGGTGAGAATAGTGCAGAGTTAAATTATGATGATGAAGAAGAGATAGCGAAGAAATAAAATAAAATGAAAAAAGAGATTGCACTATTTTTGCAATCTCTTTTATCTTAAAAATACTTTTCAGCTGAGTCTTATTTGCTGGATGCAGTTCTTCTTTCCTGAATACGTGCTTTCTTACCAGTAAGGTTGCGTAAGTAGTACAACTTAGCGCGACGTACTTTACCACGCTTGTTCACTTCTATCGAGTCAATGCTGGGCGACTCAATAGGGAAAATACGCTCTACACCTACTGTTCCAGACATTTTGCGTACAGTAAAGCGCTTCTTATCACCGTGTCCAGAAATCTTTATTACGACACCGCGATAGAGCTGGATACGCTCTTTGGTACCCTCGACGATTTTGTAAGCGACAGTAATAGTATCACCTGCTTTGAATTCAGGGAACTTCTTGCCGGTTGCAAATGCTTCTTCAGCAACTTTAATCAAATCCATTTTAACTTGGTCATTAAATATTGTTTGTCGTTCCAACACAACATGGATAGCAACTCTTCTACTTCCAGAGGTTATGCCGAAAAGCGGTGCAAAGTTACAACAATTTTTTGAAATAATATAAGTTTATCCTTTTTTCTTTTTCTATTCTTTGCGAAACAGACGAATGAGATAAATTTGCAAACGTACACAATACAGCTAAATGCGTTACCATTGTGGTGTCGTCATGAGGACAAAGTCTCCAAGCTTCGTTCATCATCTGTGATGACGGTCGCAATGGAATTGTTGTTCAACACTTCACCTTAGATGAAAGAGCGGTGTAAAGAGGAGTCTATAAAATTACCTTGATAAGAAGAAATCGCTTTCACATAGAGAATATTGTCTTCAAACTATTGTTGTAATCTTTCAAAAAAAATCTATCTTTGCATTATCATTCAATCGTTTTCAACCTCAGTTGTACCGATGTGCTTTGAAACTACGGTGTAGTATAGAGATGAAAAGCGATAAAGGATGATGAGGGCTTGCGCATTGGATAGTATTGAAATATTGATAAATAAAAATTGAAATGAGAAAAACAAAATTATTGTTTGAGCTTGCTTTCATATCGTTGATAGCAACATCGTGTGTATCGCACTATCAGTTGACGAGTGTCCAGCGTACTCGAATACTCGTAGATCATCGGTATGATAGCATTCGTAATGAGAAGGTAGACGCCATGATGCGTCCTTACAAAAACCATGTGGATAGCATCATGAGCCCTGTTGTTGGGCGAGTTAAGCGCAATATGTCTGTGGGCAGACCTGAAAGTACGCTTTCTAATCTGTTGTCGGACATCTTGGTTTGGGGTGGAAGAGCATTTCATGAGACACCCGATTTCGCCGTATATAATATGGGAGGTATCCGTGCAGCGTTGGTGAAAGGGGATGTGACGAAGGGTGATGTGGTTGATGTGGCACCCTTTGAAAACAAACTTTGCTTCTTAACACTCACAGGTGAACAAGTGCTTGAGCTTTTTAAGCAAATTGCCTCGGTTGGTGGCGAAGGTGTGAGTCATGGAGTAGAACTAAGAATTACGAAAGACGGACAGTTGAAGTCGGCTTTAGTTCACGGAAAACCCATTGACCCACAGCGTTTGTACCGTATAGCAACCCTTGATTACTTGGCGCAGGGAAATGACAAACTTGTTGCCTTTAAGAAGAAAACACAGGTGTTGTCGCCTCAAGATAAGCAAAACAATGTGCGATTTATCATTATGGATTATTTTCAACAAGCCAATGCACAAGGGCTTGAGGTTGATGCTACCATTGAAGGCAGGATTGTTGTTGAGTAAATTTAGGCTGGTTCTATAAATTACCACCGCATATAGTCATTAAAATTTTATGAAATACGTTTTGTTATCTTTTGGCTTCTTTTTG
>NZ_JRPQ01000193.1 GCF_000762405.1 Hoylesella timonensis S9-PR14
TGAATAGATATACATCAATTAAATGGATTGAATGTATTTTTGCAGTAGCTTCTTGAATAATAAATACGTCTATATGTAAATATTAAAATATCATAAACATAGGCATTTCAAGGTATGTGTTAAAAACATTTAATNACGCAATAAAGATGACTTGTCTCATTCATAAACTAATTTTATATACATGTATAACCATTTAACCTCACAGCAAAGANGTGCGATTTCTGTACTTACTAAAAACGGATGTAGTAAGGCAAAAATTGCACAATCAATAGGTGTTGATCCTTCTACCATTTCCCGGGAAATCAAACGGAACAGCGGTGTCCGTGGAAATTATAATTGGGAAACNGCTCAGAAAAATGCGGACCAAAGGAAGAAACGAAAGCCAGGCAACCGTGCCATTTCGGATGAAGTGAAAAATGAAGCNATAAGATTGTTGATAGAAGAACAATGGTCTCCACAACAAATCTCTGCTGTGCTAAAAGAACGTGGCATGATAATATCTNATGAAACTATATATAAAATCATTCGTAAGGATAAGAAAAATGGAGGGACTTTATATNTATATTGTCGNCATAAACTCAAACANCGGTCACGTCCCGTAAGTATTGATGGATCAATGATTTGTAACAGGACAAAAATAACAGATCGACCAGAAGAAGCAGATGGCAGACGCTTCGGAGATTTCGAAATGGACACTATTCTTGGCAAAGGGAATCGAGGTGCCATATTGACCATTACGGAAAAGAAAACAGGAATGTTGTTTATGAGGAAACTTAATAAAGGAAAGGAGGCAAAAGAGCTGGCAAAAACTGTAGTTCGGTTATTGATGCCGTATAAGAAATTTATTAAGACTATAACAACTGATAACGGATTAGAATTTGCCTGTCATGAATACATCACAAAGAAACTTGGCGTTACTGTCTATTTCACAGATCCGTATTCGTCATGGCAAAAAGGTTTGATAGAAAATCAAAATGGTCTTATAAGACAATATATTC
>NZ_JRPQ01000194.1 GCF_000762405.1 Hoylesella timonensis S9-PR14
TGAATAGATATACATCAATTAAATGGATTGAATGTATTTTTGCAGTAGCTTCTTGAATAATAAATACGTCTATATGTAAATATTAAAATATCATAAACATAGGCATTTCAAGGTATGTGTTAAAAACATTTAATNACGCAATAAAGATGACTTGTCTCATTCATAAACTAATTTTATATACATGTATAACCATTTAACCTCACAGCAAAGANGTGCGATTTCTGTACTTACTAAAAACGGATGTAGTAAGGCAAAAATTGCACAATCAATAGGTGTTGATCCTTCTACCATTTCCCGGGAAATCAAACGGAACAGCGGTGTCCGTGGAAATTATAATTGGGAAACNGCTCAGAAAAATGCGGACCAAAGGAAGAAACGAAAGCCAGGCAACCGTGCCATTTCGGATGAAGTGAAAAATGAAGCNATAAGATTGTTGATAGAAGAACAATGGTCTCCACAACAAATCTCTGCTGTGCTAAAAGAACGTGGCATGATAATATCTNATGAAACTATATATAAAATCATTCGTAAGGATAAGAAAAATGGAGGGACTTTATATNTATATTGTCGNCATAAACTCAAACANCGGTCACGTCCCGTAAGTATTGATGGATCAATGATTTGTAACAGGACAAAAATAACAGATCGACCAGAAGAAGCAGATGGCAGACGCTTCGGAGATTTCGAAATGGACACTATTCTTGGCAAAGGGAATCGAGGTGCCATATTGACCATTACGGAAAAGAAAACAGGAATGTTGTTTATGAGGAAACTTAATAAAGGAAAGGAGGCAAAAGAGCTGGCAAAAACGGTAGTTCGGTTATTGATGCCATATAAGAAATTTATCAAGACTATAACAACTGATAACGGATTAGAATTTGCCTGTCATGAATACATTACAAAGAAACTTGGCATTACTGTCTATTTCACAGATCCGTATTCATCATGGCAAAAAGGTTTGATAGAAAATCAAAATGGTCTTATAAGACAATATATTC
>NZ_JRPQ01000195.1 GCF_000762405.1 Hoylesella timonensis S9-PR14
AAACTCATCGGTTACATGAATGAGCGACTTTTGCCAAATGTTTTCATAATCAGTCGTGTTCATCATCTTCCTCCTGTCTTTCGTCCTGCCAATTCCAGTGCAAGGTCAGCATCAACAATAATCTTACGACCGATTTGTGTAATGGCACGATTGATTTTACCACTCTGCTTGATACGGTTAGCNGTAGGNANACTNCANCCNAAGAGGCGTGCAATGCCAGCCAACCCGTACACATATCGCTTTTCTTCTTTGGAGGAAGAAGCCTTTGTTGATTCCCTGCTCGTGGACATATTACTGTGTTGTGCAAGGAAAAGTAATTCTTCACCAGTCATCTGCCAAACAGGCTTGTCCAGTAATTCGTTTATCGTCATAATTCAATTGTTTGAAATGAATAACTTGCCCTTGCGCATAGGGCATTCTGTCAGGCCTGACGATGCAAAAATAGAGAGCTTTTGATACTCTACCAAGAGGCAGGGATATAGCGGGAAGTATAAGGAAATGCAAGAAAATCAACGACTATCAAAAACGATCAATATACATTCTAAAAGTGGACTGTTTTAGATAAAAGTACGTTGTTAATCAATCATCATTGATTGTTTAAGAGATTCCTTTTGGGTTCCTCTCACTGGAAAAACTATTTTTAGTAGCGTGAAAGTTCTTTTTTTTCTTCGTTTTATTCATTATAAGTTCATATCTTTGTAGCAAATATCGAGTTATACTATCATCTAATGGGACAGAAGAAAGAGCATAGCAACCTTATCAGTAGCATTTGAAAAAGCGAGGCATCACCCAGACATGGCTCGCCAAAGAGTTGGGCATGAGTTTCAGCATCACCAACGCCTATGTTTGCAACCGCAAGCAGCCCAATCTTGCTACCATTTTCAAAGTGGCAGATTTACTAAATGTTTCACCCAAAGAATTACTAAAGTAATGGCTTTATCACTATCAGCAGAACAGAAAAATCTAAAGAATATTTTTATGAATGACAATAGATATATTGTTCCATCATATCAGAGACCATATAGTTGGACACAAGAGCAGTGTGTTCAGTTATATGAAGACATAACAAAAGCTTTTGCAGAGAATGACTCATATTTCGTGGGAAATATTGTTCTTGCATCAAAAGAGGATAATGAACAGCAAGAAATTGTAGATGGACAGCAACGTCTCATTACATTATGGCTTTTCATAAAAGCTCTATCAATTCTTCTTCCCGTATTAAGTAAAATTACACGGATGCTTTGGGTTGAATCTTGGGAGGGAGGGATAGAAAATGGATGTAAATTCATCTCTAAAGCAATTGAATCAAATAATCAGAAAGACCTAAACAAAATTCTACAGTATACAGAGGAAGATTACTGTTTAGAGTCTAATGAGCTTAAAAAGTTGAGAGAGCCTAGATACAAAAAAGAGAAAGGTATTTTAGCTACAAATGCGGTGGTTATATACGATATGTTAAAAGAGTATTTTTCACGTATTGGAGATGATGAGAAGAGAGATTTTTGGGAATATTTTTCAACCAAGGTTTATTTACTTCCCATAGTCCTTTCAGATATGGATATAAATAAGGCAAGATCAAAAGCTCTAACCATATTTGAGACAATAAATAATAGAGGGATGGACTTGCAAGATGCTGATATTTTCAAAGCTCGTCTTTATGAGATGTCTTTAAGAGCAAATGAGGCATCTTCATTTATTGAAAAATGGCAGGAAATAACCACTGACTGCAATAATCTCAACATAAGCGTTGATGATTTATTCCGCTATTATTATCAAATTATTCGAGGAAAAGAAAGGATTGTTACAGCAGAAAAAGGATTAAGAGATTTTTTTCAGAATGATAAGGCTTCTCCTTTTTTAACCGGCAATTACCAAAACATCATGGACTCCTTATGCGAAATATTGGATATACTAAAACATGTCTTATATCTGAGAAACACAAACAGAGAGATTGCTAAGTGGTTGCAAGTCCTATATGCTTATACAAATCTGTACCCTCAGTATGCTTTTATAGTATATTTATTTTTCAATAAAAATAGTAATGAAAATGAACACATTGAGTTTATCAAAAAGGTTATCCGATATTGCTATGGAAAGGGAGCGACTACAACGGTCAAGTTTGAGATATATTCTATAATGAGCAAGATAGCACATAGAGAATCTGTCAATGATTATTACCTGCCAGAATTTAGATTTGATATGGTTAATTTTCCTGGAAGATTAACTACAGGACTGTCTCTTCTATTTAATTATCTTGAGAACAGCAAAGATAGAGTCGTATCCTCATTCTATGTAGAGAAAATACTAAAGTCCATAGATCAAAGAGATTTGAGCACTTGGGACAAAGAATGTTTCTATAGTTTAGCTAATTATATTGTGTTAGATAGAGCCTTAAAAAACACATCATTAGCCAACAGAATCAAAGATTACCAAAACTCTCCTCTTCCGTATGTGCAAGAGTTATTCCAATCTGGGAACTATACATTGGAAGACTTTAATAGTCGTGAGAAAAAGATTCAAGAAGTACTAACGATTTTTTTCAAGAGAAATGAAAGGAATTGAAATTAAAAATTTCAAAGCATTTAATAATGCATCTATTGTATTGGGGGATCTTGCAGTTTCAGAACATAAGAATATTCTATGTTACGGGGAAAATGGCTCAGGCAAAACGTCTATCTATGAAGCAATAAAATTTTTCTTTTTCAAGGAAAGAATTATAAAAGAAAAAGTGCCAAATATTAAGGTCGGAGAGGAAAGGAAGGCAGAAATACGACAATTAGAAAGTAATTATCGCAACAAATCGATGATAGAAGAAGATATCTTCATAGAAGTCGATGGTATGAGTATCGAAAGCTTCAATTTTGACGAGCAAGAGGTTTATATGGTTAGTGGCAAAGATCTTCAAGTTTCGAACGAAATAGATATTCTAGAGCTACTAAACAATTGCTATTTAACAAGAAATACTATCATCGGTGAAGAGGGGTGTGAAGAATTGATTATCCATGAAGTCAATCGGTTGTTGTCTAAATATTTTCATTCTGATATAGAAATATGTTTATCTCAAGATCAAGGAAATAAGATTGTAATAGAAGATCGTATCAGAGGGTTGAGGCTTGATAGGTTTTTCAATGATTTTTTTAATGAATCAATAATTCATGTTATTAAGTTACTTCTCATACTCTCGTCTGTGTCTTTATTGCAAGATTCAAAGAAAAAATCTTTATTGGTTTTTGATGATATAGTGACGAGTATGGATAACTCATATCGCTCGTTTCTCTATAGATACATACAGAATGAATTTAATGATTTTCAAATAATAATTTTGACTCACAGCACCAGCTTCTTTAACCTATGTGAACATTGGATAAATGAGAAAGATAAAAGTAATCAATGGGTGATTCAAGGAATATATGAATATGGGGGAAGGCATAAGATATACACCAAAGGAAGGCTAAGTACAGAGAATATTAAGAAAAAAATAGACGAAAATGAAGATATTACGACATTGGGAAATGAAACTCGTCAACTTTTTGAAATGTTAGTACAACAATTTTGTATGCTTACAATGATTGGAGCTAAAGAAGAAACAGACAAACTAATTTCGGAAATATCTAAGAATGAGCAGAATGGGTCTTTTTATATTACCGAACAAGACATTCAGACCTCTACAGACCTCTTGAAAAGCATACGAAACCTTTTGAGTAATTGTCCAGCCGATCAACAATTAAGTAAAATAAAGCAGAAAATAGATACCTTCGATAACAAAAAAACTAATAGATTATCGTCTTGGTTAGACGAGATGAAGATGTACCAAAAGTCTACTTTGCATCAAGCCTCTCATGGGCATACAGGGTTACCTGATATAAGTTCAAGCGAAATAAAAGCATCACTACAAGTTTTATCTCAGTTGGAATCTGCCATAAAGAAAATGAAAATAGGAAAAATACAAGTGTGATAGACATAGTATTCAAGATTGATTAGTATTAAGAATCAGCAATTAAAGAATATACTGTCATGTCTAAAATGATTATTACAAATTAATTACTCTTGATTATCGAATACAGTCTTGGGTGCATTTTTTTTACGACTGACCCCATTTTTTATTGCTTGCAAGTTTTTGGGTGTAATAAAGGGTGTAAATCGCATAAGTTGCTGATTTACACCCTTGTTTGCGGAGAGAGAGGAAAATGACCATTTCGCTGCAACTCCTTGTATCATAGTCTTTTATTTTTTTATCCTTTTTAATTGTAGCCATATTGTAGCCACAACAGAGTATTTTGAGAGTACACGCAGATACTGCTACCCGAAATGCGCACTTGCATTTCTTGGGTTCAAAAGTACAAAAAAGTAGAACATCCTCCAAATTATTGTGGGAAAATGTTTTAGAAATCTTTTGGCTACAATTTTCAGTGCATGGTGCAAGTCTATATATATAGATAGACCTTGCACCATGCACTGACAGTCCCAAAGGTGTGATTGATATGGCAGGCTCAATATTTTCGCCTACGTATTGGGCAACACGGCAACAAATAACGCATAATGTTAAAAATGCAAAATGGCAATATAATGCCAATATTGGCAATTTAATATTCTTTCTAAAGCCCTATTTGTTAAGAACTTTGCAGCATTATTTCTAACAAAAAGACGGATACATATGAATACAAAGAAACAAAACTCCGGAAGTAATGCAAAATTCTACGTTGTACTTCCGACACTTGAAATCATGCTCTCCGCCAGCAAAAACTGCAAGCTAAGGGCAGGCTATGCCAATATGGAATATTCCAACTTTATGAAACACTGCAAGATGCAGACCGACCTTCGTATCAACACTTATGCAAGATGTGCGGCAGCCTTCGATATGGACGTGCTCTTGATACATCTCCCCAAGGGTATGATTGAGTCCATGATAGCAACCACGCCCCATAAAAGCCTTCGCTTCTCCACAATGGAGCAGGAAGATCTCATCGTCATTCTCAATCGGCTGTGCAAGCTGGACAGTAGAAGATTTAAGCAGCATCTTATGCAGTTATTGCACCAATTGGGGAAGGACTCTGAATTTCCAGACGGATGATAATCCACGGAGAGCAACTATTCAATCCTAAACTGAAAAGAGAAGTGGCATATGACAGAAGAAGACAATTTACAAAAGACGGTAATTGCAGAGTTACGCTCACTAAGGAACGACATGGAGCGGATAGCCGGCTTTATCGTGGAAATGAGACGCGATTATTCCGTTTTGGAGGATAAGATGGAACTCAGTTCCTCCGACGTCATCAGACTCTTGGGCATTTCGCGGGCATCCCTTGCCCGATGGAGGGACACCAACGCAATCCCGTTCAGGTATATATCATGCAACCACGTTGCCTATCCGTTCAAGGGACTTTACGTCGCCGTCAAGAGCGGACGTGCCTCCTTCAAGGGTTTCAGACGAGTGGAAGCCCTACAACGGCTCAACGCCTACAAGGATGGTGTCCTTAAAGGATATATGGGTGATGGTCAAACTTTATTTGAGGAGCTATGAACATCAAAGAAGAAATACTGAGCCGAACCAACAAAGGACTGGATGTGTTCTGCTTCTATATGCCTATCGACTTTGTGCCAAAGCGCAATTTCCGAAATCCTATGTATGACGACAGGCGTGCATCGTGCAATATCTATCTCGACAACAAGTCCGGCTGCTACCGAATGAAGGACTTTGGCAACGATGCCTACTCCGGCGACTGCTTTTGGTTTGCAGCCACAATGCTCGGACTGGACGTGAGGAAAGACTTTGTTAAGGTGCTTGAAACCATAAATCGGGACTTGCAGCTGAATATTTGCATTGAAAGGAAAGAACATAGTAATCCCCACACAATGATGATGAAGCCTTGCAAACCACCCTTAGTACAACCACCTAACCAGCTCAAGAAGATGGAAGGTAAAAAATGGTACAAGCTAATTGAGCAATCTTTCAATGTCAAAGAACTAGACTATTGGGAGCAATACGGCATTGATGCTAAGACTCTGCAACGTTTTCATGTAAAGTCGCTTGCTCACTATGAGTCTGTCTCCAATCAGGGAAAGCCGTTTACTCTTGGTTCTACACATGATGAGCCTATGTTTGGATATAGCATGGGGAAGTTTGTAAAAGTCTATCGCCCTAAGAGTAAGCTGCGCTTTCTTTATGGGGGTGAGAAAGTGAACGACTATGTCTTTGGCTTCCAGCAGCTGCCCAGCAAAGGGGATGTTGTTTTCATCACAGGTGGGGAGAAAGACGTGCTTTCACTTTCGGCTCATGGTTTCAACGCCATCTGTTTCAACAGTGAGACGGCACAGATTCCTGAGAATATCATCGAAGGATTGCAGCTTCGCTTTCAACACATTATTATATTGTACGATACGGACGAGACAGGTGTAAGGGAAGCTAAACGGCAGACAGATGCATTTGCTCAATACAAGGTATTGAGTCTAACCTTACCATTGCAAGGGGGTAAGTCGGAGAAGGATATATCGGACTTCTTTGCCTTGGGCAATGAAGCAAAGGACTTGAAAGTGCTTCTTAATGATATGTTCACCAATATGTATGCACAGACGATGATGATATTGCAATCTTGTGAGATAGACTACGATAATCCGCCAGACGCTTCAAAGTCGGTGGTGGCAGTAAATGGTGTTCCGCTTGGAACGCAGGACAATCTGTTTTGTATCACAGGTGGAGAAGGAACAGGCAAAAGCAACTACATTGCCGCCATCCTTGCCGGCACTCTTGGGAGAGAACGATTAAAGGCAGAGCAAACCTTGGGATTGGAAGTAACAGCCAATCCCAAAGGATTGGCTGTACTTCACTACGATACAGAGCAATCGGAGGCACAACTCTATAAGAACTTGGAGAAGACACTTCGCAGGGCTGGTGTCAAGTCCGTGCCAGAGTTTTATCATTCCCTCTATCTGGCATCGCTATCACGCAAGGACAGACTGAAGATTATTCGTGAAAGTATGGACTTATTCCATCACAAGCACGGGGGAATACACCTTGTGGTCATTGACGGTATAGCAGACCTGATACGCTCCGCCAACGACGAGACGGAGAGTATAGCCATCGTAGACGAACTCTATCGATTGGCAGGGATTTATAATACTTGCATTATTTGTGTCCTACATTTTGTACCTAACGGCATTAAACTCAGAGGACATATAGGCTCGGAGCTGCAACGTAAGGCAGCCGGCATTCTCTCCATTGAGAAGGATGACAATCCTGAATACTCAGTCGTCAAGGCTCTGAAAGTGCGTGACGGCAGTCCTCTAGATGTGCCGATGATGCTCTTTGGCTGGGATAAGAAAGCCGATATGCACATTTATCGTGGGGAAAAGTCGAAGGAGGATAAAGAGAGACGCAAGACCGATGAGCTGTTGGCTGTTGTAAAGTCTGCATTCCGTGCCAAACTAAAGTTATCATATCAAGAGTTATGCGACGTGTTGATGCGAGAAATGGAAATCAAGGACCGAACGGCAAAGAAGTACATTGCCTATATGAAGGAGCAGCGTATCTTGTCGCAAGACACAAGTGGTAACTATCAAAAAGGAGAATTATGTCATACATAGACCAAAGAACCGAAGAAACATGGCAGAAACGCTTGTTTGACAAGCTGATGACCGTTGAGAACAAACTTGACCATCTGCTGGTTTTGCAAGAGCAATCTGTCGATACGACCATTCACCCTCCATTGAAACCCGAATACTTGGACATCATCGACGTTTCCAAGATACTCAAAGTGGAGCAGAAGACCATCTATAACTGGGTTTGGGCAGGAAAAATCCCTTATCTTAAAGCCAATGGACGGCTTCTTTTCCTGCGTGAAGAGATAGACGAGATGTTGCGCAAACGGGATAATTGGTAAGACCTTATCGTATGTTTTCACTCGGTATTTGCTGTTCAATGTTTTTTATTGTTCATTATTATTGAACGATCATGATTTATTGAACAGAAAATTTGGAACTATCATATTTGTTCATTATCTTTGCATTGTTCAATAGAATTGAACAGGTTTTGAATAATGAACAAATATGAGTGAATTACTTATTATTGAACAAGCAGTAAATGCTATGAAGTTACAATGGTTAGAAAGTAACGAAAGCATTACATACGATTTTATTCCACAAGAAAACCCTATGATTAAGGGACAAATAAAAATCTTGGGGATAAATTTTCTTTGCTTAATTGAAAACGAGGTGAACGGTGTTAATGTAACTCGTATCAAAGATACCATAAAAAACTGTCCTGATTTGCAGGCAATCCCTTTTTTGGTAGTAGCACGATATGTGCAACCCATGGTCTATGAAACTTTGAGAACGGCTGGCATCAACTTTGCCGATACCGCAGGAAACTATCAAATTCGGCATACAAAAGACAAGGGTATCATATTTCAACTCTCTCATACAGGCGAAAAAGCACCTACAACGCTTAACAAGAGTTATCCTATATTTCAAGAGGCAGGACTAAAGGTCATTTTCTTTTTGCTACAAGATGATAATAACATAAGTAAGACTTTCCGAGAAATTAAGGAACAATGTGCGGTTTCTTTGGGTACCGTAAAAAATGTACTTGATGAATTAGAGGTGCGTAAATTTGTTCTCACAACCAAGAAAAAACGCACTTTAAGGGATAAGCGTCGATTGCTTGACTTGTGGGTGGAGAATTACCATCAAGTACTTAAGCCTAAATTGCTGATTAAGCGTTTGGGGTTCAGAGACGTAAAGAGCAAAGAGCAATGGGATAAGATAACCTTGCCTGAGGGGATGTACTGGGGCGGAGAATGTGCAGCTTATCAAATTGATGGGTATTTAACACCACAGAAATTTGAGATTTACACAGATTTAGCTTTCGGCAACCTGATGAAAACTGGTGCCGTGCATACCATTGAGGGAGAAATAGAAATGTATCAAAAATTCTGGAAAGCCGGCAAGATGCCCGTAATCCTTATTTATGCGGACCTGTTAGGTGATGGAAACAGCCGTTCCATAGAAGCTGCAAACAAATTATTGAACGATGAACTTCCAGATTTCAAGTGATAAAATAGGCAATCCTCTTTTGATAGAATTGCTAAGCGTAGTCAATGAATGTTTCAAAGAAGTTGGACAAGACTTCTTTGTCATAGGTGCAACAGCCCGGGATATATTGATTCGACAGTTAGTAGGAATAAGTTCTGGTCGAAAGACAAGAGACTTGGATCTCGCTATTGCCATTCCTAACTGGAAAGCCTTTGACGATATTACGCAGACACTTTTATCGCATGGATTTACAAAAGAAGAGAAAATGTATCAGCGGTTTTATTATGGGGCTTACGAAATGGACGTTGTACCATACGGTGAAGTTACAAAGGAAGATGGCTATATTTACTGGCCACCGGAAGAAGATATTGCCATGTCGGTTAAAGGATTTGAGGAAGTGCTGAAAAATGCCATAACCGTAAGCATTGATAATAAATTCGACATCAAGATAGCATCGCTACATGGACTTTTCATCCTCAAACTCAATGCTTGGCTGGATCGCAATATCCAAACAAGCAAAGATGCGGATGACATGGGCTTTATCATAGATAACTATTTCTTTGCCAACTTAAACCGGAATGTTTATCAAGAAGTATATGATTGGGAGGACTTTGACGAGTTTGTTGTTGGTGCATATTGGCTTGCCAATGATATTGTCAGCTTTTTATCCATAGAGCATTTAGCCTATTATGGGCAATGCTTACAGGGGGAAATAGAAAAAGAGGAGGATAGCCGACTCCTTCAACAAGTGCTTGACAGTAACTCTGCTTTTCAATATGAGCAAATTCTTCAAGCTTTCAAAAAAATGATAGCGGTGTTTAATAAGAATCTTCGATGAATATACAGATTGAGTTTCAAAGTATCGCTACTGGCGAAAAGAATGGCGACTTTGTCCTATATGAAGAATTAGCTGGTGGAACATTAGTGGTACTTGCCGATGGCATGGGAGGATTGTCCTTTCCCGAACAAGCTGCCAAAACAGTTTGTGAGGCTGTACGCTATTATTTTGTGAACAATGAAGTGTCCAATCCGCTTAACTTGATTAGACGAAGCCTTGAGTATGCCGATAATGTTCTGGGTGAATTATGCTACCAAAAGAAATCCAAGATGGGAGCTGCACTTACTCTTATGTACATCACTAATATGCAACTATATTACACCTCATTGGGTGATGTCCGATTATATCATAAAAGCATTGATGGAACAATTACGCAACTTACGACGGATGATGTCGTGTGCATAGAGGATGAGTATTATCTCACAGTCTGTATTAACGGTAAAGGATTTAGGAATCCGATAGAAGTGCAAAATATACCCGTGAAAATTGGCGACGGCTTTCTTCTTTGCAGCGATGGCTTTTATAAATGCCATCATATAAATGCTTATCTGCAAAACAAGGAATTGCCACCCTTGCAACATAGAAAAGATGATTGCTCCATAATAAAGGTGGATATTAGGTAAAGCAATTAGACTTGGCAATAAAGATTGTCAAGTCTAATTGCTTATACTTACACTTAAAGTCTCCATTTAGGGCGGATGCTTTGATAGTGATTGTCTTCTTCCTTTTCTTGTGTCTGAGTGGTACTACTCTTCATTGTCGTGGAATTTTCATTATTGGATATGTCCCTTTCCTCCTCCTTATCCTCTTTGTTATCTGTAATCGTCAAGGCAATCTTTCTGTCCAACTCTGCCGACTGCCCTTTGAGCGAACGAAGCTCGTCCTCTTTCTTCCACGTTCCATTAGCAATAGCAGTATAGATTTCCTTATTGGCTGCAACCTTATCTTTCTCCTTCTCATGCGATTCTATCACCTTGGGGATACGCCCCAGCGCACCCAAGAAGTTCTCACACGCAAGTTTCGGGTCTGTTGCCAACTTACCGTTATTATAGGTATAGTAAATGCTTTCCTGTCCTTTGACAAAGAAACGGTTCACGGAGCAGTCAAACAAATCTTTTGAGGTACTCTCCGTCTTCACCATGATTGAAAAACCATAAATCTCACCGATTTTATTGTACTCGCCTTTGGTACGTGCCTTGTCGTTAATTTCTTGCAGGCGTGCGGCAATGACCTTGATGTCTGTGCTGTCTTCCACGCCCTTTACGACCAGTTTATTGATAGGATTACCTTCTTTGTCACGCTCCACACGCTTCTCAAAGCACGCCAAGTCTGCCTTGGCTTCCTTGATCTTGTCTGAATGGAAAGACACGGAGCTGTCAATCTCCGCCAACTTGCCCGTTGCGGCATCACGCTCACGGAGGAAATTCTTACGCTCTGATTCCAGCGTGGCAATCTTCTTGTCGAGTTTGGCTTTCTCTAACAAGTCCGTATTACCAGATAGCACGGCAACATACTCTGAAAAGTTCATACCGCTATCCTCGTCCATCGATCCCTCGTCAATGGTACGACTACCGAGCGTGTTGGTCTTCAACTGATTGATAAACAATTGCTTGTTATGTAGTAGGTTGAACTTATAACTGTCCAACGACCGCTCCACGGCATAGATAATCACATCGACCTTGTTGTCAGCAAATTCTTTGGCAACCATATTACCTTTACGAATTGCCCGACCATTTCGCTGCTCCAAATCTGAGGGTCGCCAGGGTGTATCAAGTTGATGCACCGCCACCGCACGCTGCTGGGCGTTGACACCCGTTCCAAGCATAGAAGTAGAACCGAAAATGATGCGGATGTCTCCACGATTCATCGCTTCTACCATCGCTTTTTTGGCTTTCTCGTTCTTGCACTCCTGAATAAAGCGTATCTCGTAAGACGGGATATGATAATCTTCTACCAATTTACGCTTCACCTCAGAATAGATATTGAAGTCCCCACCGGGCTTGTAAGTACCCAAGTCAGAAAACACAAATTGCGTACCTTTCTGTGCATCATACTTCTGATAGTAGTCATTGAGTAATTTCGCACAATGGCTTGCCTTGTTGTCGATATGGTCTGAGTACCCGTTTTCGTCTATCATGCGTAGATCCAAGCTCATCTTGCGGGCATAATCGGTAGCTAAGAATTAAGGGAAACAAAGGGAAATACAGGGAATGTAACTATTTGAAATAGTATTATTTAGCTTTTTCTTGCTATTTTGAGGGTAAGCGAAAACGAGCATCAAACGGCAGGAGTTCCGTTACCAAATCGTAACCCATCAGGGAAAAGTAAAAAGGGGTTACGAATTGAAGGTAAACAACTGTGTCATAGGTTTTTATTCTTCA
>NZ_JRPQ01000196.1 GCF_000762405.1 Hoylesella timonensis S9-PR14
CGACCTGCCTTTAGCAATGTTTCCACACGGCTGTCTGTAAGCAATGNAGGAATAAACTGGGTAGGCACGATGCCATAGAAATTATCCTTAAAACCATTTCTGCGAAGTATGTCTGTAACCTTGAACTTCGGATATATCGGTGAGTAGGCAATATGCTGATAGGCTTCATTATCGTTGCGGATTGCCATAGGACTATAATAGGAAAAGGTATCAACATAGTGTCCCAATACCCTCTGTATGGCAACCACAGCTTTTCGTCCCTGCATATTCCACCAATATTGCCCAATCTCAATTATAGAAGTCTGTGCTTTGTAACCTTTCTCCATACCCACAACAAGTAGAAACATACGCAATACTTGAAACTCTCCACAAGTGGTAAGTATGGTGAAATACTGCTTCTCCTGCAACTTGCGCTCGTAGGTTTCCTTGACCTGCAACTTTGCCCTACAACGAGGGCAAGTGCAAGTTTCTCTATGTTTGTCCATTACCCAATTATGCCCACAATCCATACAAGTGGTGCGACCTTTTGGCAAGCGGTAGGCGAAGTGGTCTATACACTCACGAAATGCCCACTTACTTTGTGTCTTGGTTATCGGGCGAAGATGCTTGCTTTGTTCCAAAACAGCTTTTTCAAATTTGTTTCTCGGTTTCATAGGCTTAAAAATCGAATAGTGAGGGTTGTGCTTTGGTTACTGCGTTCTCGGCCTTTTTCACTCGTGCGTTACGGCTCTGTATCTTGGCAAGTTCCTCACGCTGATATTGCTTAATGGCTTCCTGCCTTGCTTCGGCTTTTTCTTCCTCCGTTAGTTCCACAATGTGATTAACGGCTACTTGGCAAGAAACAGCCTTACCCACCTCTATATCGTCTTCATCATAGTAGTGAACAGCCATAGAGAAGATTTCATCATCATCAAAGCCGTTACAACCGCTTTTCTGCACTTCATTAAGAATGTAGGTGATGCACTCCTCAATATTCTTGTTAGGTTTCATCAAGTTAGGGGCAAACAAGGGGTCTGTCATAGCACGCTGATTAAGATACTCGGCTATTGTCCGTGTGAAATGTTCTGTTCCTTTCATTGTCGTATATGTTTTGATGTTATTAATACTTGGGAATTTCTACTATTTGATTGATACGTCCATATAGGTAGGCTCTTAGGCTTGTTCTGTCGGGTGCGTAATACTCTGTCCATTGTCCGTACTGATTGACAAGGTATTTCTTCAGTACATCAAAGAAGTCAAAGCGATAGCCTTGCAGGGGTACGGCTGTGCGGAAATAGGTATTAGAGTTTACCGCTTCACATAGCCAATTCTTTTCTTCACGGCTCATCATTTCGCCACGATTGAGTTTCATACGTAGGAGATATACTTTGCTGTTACAAAGGCTCTCCAAAGGGGGAACGTCCCATTGTACAAACTTAATTGCCAACACTTGCTCACTTTTTTCAGCCACAGGGTTAATGCGGTAATGAGAGGAGGAGCTATATCCTTTGCTGTTCATCGAAGATGTTGTATTTACCTTTTGCTTATCCATAGCGACATTTTTTTTATGCGTCCAAAGATCGGAGTATGCTGATTCCTTTTTGTAGCAAAATCAAGGTAGCGGGGCGAGGCTTGCACAAGGTTTTGGCGGAAAATACAACCCGTAGGCGTGGAGATTTTCCAGACAAACCAAGCGGCACAGACCTTGGGAAAGCCACAAGCTCCGTACTACCTTTGCGGATAAAAAGGGAACAGCATCCGTCTCCTTTTCATCACATATCGTGGAGCATAGGAAAAGAAGCAAAAGTGCAACGCTCGTAGTGGAATATAGAAAAGGTGGCTATCTCAAAATGCGAGATAACCACCTGATGAAATAAAACGAAGGTTTTACGGAGCTGTGCTTCTCAAAGTACGCAGAGCAGGGTGGCACAGACAATCGCCAGCCAGAAGAGAATGCTCAGCAGCGTAAATGCCACTTTCAGAATTACCCTGACTATAAAGCGTAGTATCAGAAAACCTGCAATGACTGACATGACAGTTACGACTTGTGGCGTTACTATCTTCGAGATAAGCCAAATGGCACCGATAACGATGGAAAGCAGGAAGCCTAGTTCGATGAAGCGTGTCCAACCGAAGCGGCGGACTTGCTTGGGAGAAGTCGGCTGCTGCTTGTTCTTATCAGTTTTGTTCGATGCGTCTGCCTTGATGAAGGCAGGTGTGTGAACGTCTTGATTCATGATGATTGTATTCATATCGGAGCTTTTTATAGTTTCAAGAGCAGTTACAAGATGCGCAGACTACACAAAGACAAGTGTTTGAAAAAACTCTTGGCGTGTGGAGTGGAGCGTTTATCTTGGCTCTTGACACTACAAAAGCTCCAGATGGTGCTACATCAAGTCATGTTCTCACCGCCTATCGTTGGCAGACCATTGACCTCAATGAGCAGAACGATTGTTCCTGTCAGTTCGGTGTAGAGTTTCTCATACTCTGGACTTGCACCAAAGTCGTCCGCCAGTTCGTACTTATCAAAAACGCTTTGCACAGCCTTATTCTTCAGAAGCATTGGTGCCAGTCTTTCAGGAAGAGGAGAAGGGAGTTCTTTCTCGAACTCATTCTCTAAGACAGACACAAGTGTGTCATACTTGGAAAAATGCAAATCTTGGTATAATACTTCGCTTGACATTACCTCTGCTTCGGGATGAGAAAAGCCTTGTGCTATAGCATCGCAGTAAGTTGTCAATGCTTCGTCTGCGCGAGCAGTTATAAACGTATTTTCATTCACTCTCTCTGGAAAATGCTCTCCGAGATACGTTTCCAACTTCAAACGGAAGTAAGAAAGTTCTTTCTTTGTTGTTGTCATAATCTTCTTGGTTTAGGGTTGTACATTATTTTGAGTTGATGCCCATAGCAACATTGAACTTGTCTAACTTGCCAGCCAACTGTTCCATATCGTGTTCTATCTTCTTATTGGTTATACGGGCATAAATTTGTGTAGTTTTAATGTTGGTATGCCCCAACATCTTCGATACACTTTCCATAGGAACACCCTTGCTGAGCGACATGGTTGCAAACGTATGTCGGGCAAGATGGAAGGTCAGATTCTTCTTGATGCCACAAATGTCGGCAATTTCTTTCAAATATGCGTTGGTTTTCTGATTCGTTAGGATGGGAAATAGTTTGCCGTCCCGATAGGTCTTATGACTGTACTTGGCAATGATACTCTTGGGAATGTCAAGCAATAAAACATTTGTCTCCACATTTGTTTTCTGTCTCTTGGTCATAATCCACTGCTTATCATCAAGTGTTACGATATTGTCTAGTGTGAGATTGGAAACATCAATATATGCCAGACCTGTGAAACATGAAAAGATAAAAACGTCCCTTACTAGTTCTAAGCGGTGGATATCCAGTTCTTTGTTGGCAATCTTCATGATTTCCTCGTCCGTAAGGAAGCCACGGTTTACCGGCTCCAAGTGGAAACGATGATTGAGGAATGGGTCGTGAAGAAGATAGCCACGCTTTTGCGCATAGATGGTCACGGTTTTCAGTGCCTTCAATTTCTTGACTGATGTGTTATAGGCACACCCAGCCGCCGTACTCAGGTACAGCTCAAAGTCCTGTACTACGGATGGCGTGAACTCTGCCAGTCCAATATCTTTCTTCCCATACTTATAGATAAGGAATTCTGCGAAATGCCTTCTTAAAACGCTGTACTTTTGCAGGCTGTCCTTGCTGATGGTATGTCCGACACGCTGTCTGACATCTTCGTTGAACTTGTCGAATATAGGGAGAAAGGTCGTGTACTCCCTGTCTTTCCCGACAAAGAATGAGCGGATTTTATCCAATGACAAGGATTCATCATCCTCGAATTTGTGGTAAATGTTATTCAGCATTGTGGAAATGGAGTCCAATGCGGCATTAGCGGATAAGGCTTCTGCCGTCCGACCTTTGAGCCTGCTGGTAGTGTTATTCCACAGCGATTTGTCCACGAATATTTTCGTAGATCCGAAATTAGCCATCTCTCCGTTAAGGAATACTCGGAGCATTACAGGCGACTTTCCTTCTTTGTTCTCATAGTTTGAGCGTAGGTAGAAGGATACCTTGAAATTTGTTCTCATAATGCATCATTCTTTTGTGTAGCACTCGGCTGCAAAGTTAATATATAACACTCTGAAAAAGAAAGAATTAATGCCGTCAATATGGTATTCAAAATCCCGTCACTGCTACATTTTTTGCTGCTACAATTTTTGTGTAGCAGTTTATGTAGCAGAAATTGACCGAAAGATGACTGTCAAAATATAGGGTTATGCCGTCAGGCTATGGAGGTATATACAAAGAAAAATCGTTGTAAAACCTTGATTTTACAACGATTATCTAAATTTTGAAGGCTAAAATGAAGACTCTTGTGAAGACCTTTTAAAGCCTATTAGCGGAGAGAGAGGCTCTTTCTCTTGAACTATCATAAACTATCAAATCTCATCAATCTATTGTAATATAGCAGTTTGCGCAAATTATTAATAAAATGAGATTTCACGGAAAATCTTTGGTTATATCATTTTTAGGGTGTAACTTTGGGTGCATAAATCAATACACCCGAAGATATGAACATCAAACGGAATATCATCTTCACATTGGAGAGCAGGAAAAAGTACGGAGTTCTTATCACAGAGAACGTGCCTATTCGTATGCGCGTTAATTTTGCATCCAAGCGGATTGAGTTCACCACTGGCTATCGCATTGATGCTGCCAAATGGGATGCAGATAAGCAGCGTGTGAAGAATGGTTGTAGCAACAAGTTAAAACAATCGGCTTCTGAAATCAATGCTTCGCTCTTGGAGTATTACACGGAAATACAGTCAATCTTTAAGAGGTTTGAGGTAGAGGACGTAATACCAACGCCCGAACAGATAAAGGAGGCTTTCAATGCTTTGCGCAAACCTGTGAGCGAAGAACCTAAGCCAAAGAAAGAAGCGTTGCCTTGTGATTTCTTTCAGGTGTTTGATGATTTTGTCGAGGATTGTGGACGTCAGAACAATTGGACGGACTCCACGTTTGAGAAATTTGCAGCCGTGAAAAATCATTTGACCAACTTTCGTGAAGGACTTACCTTTGAGTTCTTTGATGAGCGAGGCTTGAATGACTATGTGGGTTATCTGCGTGATGTAAAGGAGATGCGCAATTCTACTATTGGCAAGCAACTAAGTTTCTTGAAATGGTTTTTGCGCTGGGCTTACAAGAAAGGTGTGCATCAGAACAACGCCTACGACAGTTATAAGCCTAAACTCAAAAGCACCCAAAAGAAAATCATTTTCCTCACAGGGGAGGAACTGAACAAACTCCGAGAGTTCAAAATACCTACTACCAAGCAAGCCTTAGACCGAGTGCGTGATGTTTTTCTATTTCAATGCTTCACAGGTTTGCGTTATTCCGACGTGTTCAATCTTCGCAGAAGTGATATAAAGGGCGACCACATAGAGGTTACAACTGTCAAGACTTCTGATAGTTTGATTATCGAACTGAACAACCACAGCAAAGCGATACTTGACAAATACAAGGACGTGGCATTTGAAGATGATAAGGTGTTGCCTGTCATTACCAATCAGAAAATGAATGATTATCTCAAAGAACTGGCAGAATTGGTAGGTATCGATGAACCAGTACGCCAAACTTATTACAGAGGTAATGAGCGCATTGATGAGGTTACCCCAAAGTATGCCCTACTCGGCACACATGCTGGTCGTAGAACATTCATCTGTAATGCCCTTGCATTGGGAATTCCTCCGCAAGTTGTGATGAAATGGACAGGGCATAGTGATTACAAGGCTATGAAGCCATACATAGACATTGCAGACGACATCAAAGCGAATGCCATGAGTAAATTCAATCAGTTATAACGCTAAAACGATATGAGCCAAGAAATAAATAAAACAGAGCACCAAGATTTAGATTCCGTTGTACGAGCCATCGGTACTGATCTTGAGCATACACAAGTACGCTTAATAGCCTCTGCAAACGCAGACATGCTTTTCCACTATTGGAAAGTGGGACATTTTATTCTCTATCTCCAAAAGAAAGAAGGTTGGGGAAGAAAAGTGATTGACAACCTATCCAAGGCGATACGCTCAAAATATCCAGATAAGAAAGGGTATTCTCGCAGAAATATCTTCTATATGTGCCAGTTTGCCAATGCTTATCCGTTGGAAGTGCTGAAAGAGATGGACAGGATAGATAGCTTACTCACAACTCCTACTGTAGAGAAGGTTTTAAGTCTGACTAACGAACTCAATCAAATTGTGCAACAACCTGTTGCACTAATTCAAGCCACAGAAAATCAATCGATTACAATTACGCAACAGCCTGTTGCGCAATTAGAAGAAGTTACTGAAACATTGTCAGCAATCTATCACTGCGACATCAGTCAGATAGAGGAAATCTTCAAGCATTCTGCCATAGTTCGCACTAACTGGGCGAGCCATGTAATTCTGCTTAATAGTAAGCTTCCATTGGGCGAGTGCTATTGGTACATTACGCAATCAGTTGCTAATGGGTGGAGTCGCAATGTTCTGCAGGTGCAGATTGAGACCAATCTTTTCGCTCGACAGATTACGGCAAAGAAAGTGAGTAATTTCTCGGCACGATTGCCCAAACCGCAAAGCGACCTTGCCAACTATCTGATGAAAGACCCTTATATCTTTGATATGATGGGGCAGACAGATAAAATGGCAGAACGAGACATTGAACGGCAATTAGTATCTCATATTACCAAATATCTTTTGGAAATGGGGAGTGGCTTTGCGTTTGTGGCACAGCAGAAGCATTTTGAAGTAGGCGATTCTGATTTCTATGCCGACCTCATTCTCTATAACATCCAATTACATGCATATGTTGTTGTCGAACTTAAAGCTACACCTTTCAAGCCCGAATATATGGGACAACTTAACTTTTATGTCAATGTAGTAGATGACACCCTACGTGGCGAGCACGACAATAAGACCATCGGCTTGCTCCTCTGCAATGGTGGCGATAAGGTGGTAGCGCAATATGCACTCTCTGGCTACGATCAGCCAATTGGTGTGAGTGATTATCAACTGTCAAAGGCTATTCCCGATAATCTAAAATCGGCTCTGCCTACGGTGGAAGAAGTGGAGGAGGAATTGAGTAAGATTGTAGACAAAAACATATAAAATGAGGTTTCAATTGTAATAATGACCTTTTATCATGGTAAGGGTTACAATGTGCAAACACAGATAAATAACAGCGTATGAATAGTTTAACATTATCAATAACTACTATAGGCGATTTGCTCCTTCGCAAAACCATAACGAATGGAGAGGAGCCCATCAAGGATGTAAAACTATGTGTGCCTCCTTATCAGCGTCCATACAAATGGACAGCTCGGAATGCCATACAATTGCTCGATGACATTATTGATGCTAAGAATAGTAATAAAGAAAGATACAGAGTAGGTACGCTTATCCTTCACAAAACAAAGGAAAAGGAGCAGGAACAATATAATATTGTCGATGGCCAGCAACGTACCATAACATTCTCACTACTTCTGACTTCATTGGGAGAAGTGGGTATTGAATTTTTGCAACAGAAGCTATATGATAATGAGTACAATAATCATAACATTGCCAACAACTATAATGCACTATATCGAAGGGTTGGAATCAAATCAGAAGAGAGTGATTCTGCAATAGAGCACCAACGAGAGATGGAACGACTTAAGGACTACATCAAGAATCAGTGCGAGTTGATTGTAGTGATAACGACGGATGTGTCTGAAGCTTTTCAGTTCTTTGACTCTCAAAATGCACGCGGTAAGGCTCTTTATCCTCATGACTTATTGAAAGCATACCATCTTCGCGAGATGAGTGACATTAGCGAGAATGAGACAGAAAAAATAGTAAAGGATTGGGAACAGGTTTCACAAAGCGATTTGGCAGATTTCTTCGGCAATTATCTGTATCGAATCAAAGAATGGGTAAGTGGTAATAAGGCTAATGTGTTGAATGAACAGAACATTCACATGTTCAAAGGTATTACTCGTTCAGCAAGAACGCCTTATGCCCAATTCTATAAAAGTGCCTATTGCTATGCAGATATGGTCAACTCTTCGGCAATGCCTTTTGTTTCAGGGTCTCGAAATGTAAATGCCTTTCAATTAGACACACCGATAATTGCTGGCAAACCGTTCTTTGAATATACAAAGCACTATTATAATATACTAAAAGATATTCAGAACAATAATAAGTATGAGGGATTCTATATCAACGACAACATAATAGTAAAAACCTTGGATCGGCATTTCAATAAAGGAATAGGTAATGGTATAACACGCCTGATGTTTGACACCTCTGTTCTACTTTATGTTGATAGATTCTGCCCAGAAACATATCCGACAAAAGATGATATTGAACTGTTTGAACAATTTGTCATATACGCGTTCATTTGGGCATATTCCTTGAGAGCACAATATACTAATCTCGGTTGGCTTTCAGCACAAAACTACATTATGGGGTGGAGCGAAAAGATCAACACATTTAATATGTATAAACTGATTGCTAAACAAGATACACCGACTTCATTACTGAGTGCTTTGGCAGACAAGCTTAATCCTCTTTCAAATGATGACATTAAAGATGGTTGGGCGCAGAAATGCAATGAGTATAGTGGCAATGGTGATACATTGAAGAATCTAAAAGATGGGAAAGATGGCGTGTATGAAAACTATCTGTATTTCTTCCAAACAAATGGTTTCTATAAAAAATGAAGGCAATGAAAGACTTAAATCATATTCTTGAAGAATGTTCTATAAAAGACATATATTTTTCAAACAGAGGGGCATCTGTATTATATAAGATACCTATCTATCAGCGTAATTATGCATGGGAACGTGAAGAAATATACACCCTAATAAAAGATATTTATGATTCGTTGAAGAAACCGATTTATTATATTGGAACCCTTGTCACATACAAGCGAGATGACAATATCTTTGAGGTTATTGATGGCCAGCAACGACTGACTACAATCTATATTGTCCTAAAAGCCTTAAGTCATGAACCAATTCCTAATCGTCTGACATATTCTGCAAGAAAAGTTTCGGCAGCAACAATCGAAAAAATGCCTAAGTTTAGTGAAGAAAACGACATGGGTATTCTCCAAGGCTACAATTATGCCAAAGAAGCAATCAAAGACATAATTGGAGACAACCTTGCTGATATTCAAGCTTTCAAGGATTATTTATTGGACAAGGTACATATCATCCATTATTGTGTCCCGAAGGATGTGGATTTGAATCACTATTTCGAGGTCATGAATTCACGTGGAGAGCAGCTGGAAAAACATGAAATCGTCAAAGCTAAACTCAGTGAGCAATTGAAATTGATTGGTAATGATGAATCAATGGAAAAGTTTAGTCGTATATGGGAGGCTTGTAGTGACATAAGTTTATACATACAGCAGAAATTTCCAGAGATGACAAGTGTGTTTGGAGAAACTATGGAAAGTTTTGACATAAACTTATTCGACGAATTCCCAAATTCTTATACAAGCTCAACTCCGTCATTAGGTATGAAAACTATTTCAGAGCTTTTGAATGTCCCTATAAAAAAGACAGAGAAGAAGGAAGAAGATGATAAGAATGATCGTTTCCAGCCAATAATAGACTTTCCGAATTTCCTGTTGATTGTCCTAAAAATTACGAGATTTAGAAATGAAACCGATTTTAATCCGTTAAGTTTTACACTTGATGATAAAGAACTGATTAAAGAGTTTGAAAAGGTAAATTTGACGCCAGAATTCGTTAAAGAATTTGCTTTCAATCTCCTAAAGGCTAAATACATCCTTGACAACTATATAATACATCATGTGAATGATATAGATAAAGCTATTGAGAATCCATGGAAGTTGCAATATTACCATAAGGATAGTAACAGATCTGCCTATCTAAAGGATCTGTACGAAAACAAGAAAACACAGCAACTTGAGGTGATTCAATTGCTATCCATGTTTGAAGTTGCTTTCACCCCAAAACAACGAAAAAACTATCTGTTCTATTGCTTACTTCATCTTTTTGAAGATAGGAACCTTGATAATTATGTGGAATTCCTGGGAAAGTTGGCCGATAAATATTTTTTCGACGTGTATTTAGATGCAAGTAAACTTAATGACATCAAACAGCCGAAACCGAATAGTTTCGATGGAACGGTTCTAAAAGCTGGAAAATTAGTTATTGAGTTAGAAAATGTGAATCGAGATTTCAATAGTATTTATCCTGTCGGTTCTTACAATATTCCTCTGTATGTGTTCAATTATACAGATTATAAGCTTTGGAAAAAATACGTCGACAAACTTCGTGGTAATCAAATTAAGAAGGATTCCAGTGAAAGAAAAGTTTTTTTCGAAGCGTTAGGCTGTAGTGACTTTGAATTGGATCCTTTCAATAACTTCTATTTCTCTCGAACAAGAAAAAGCTTGGAACATTATTATCCGCAAGCTAAAGCAGGAGACGATTTACCAATTCATACGAAAGATATAAACTGCTTTGGTAATTTTGCTATGATAGGTTCTGATGCAAATAGTTCTGGTTCTAACTGGAATCCAATTGATAAAAAGAATCGCTATCTTGATACCAAATCCAATCCTGTAAGTGTTGCTTCCTTAAAATTTAGAATTATGCTACAAATATGTCAAGATAATTACGATAATGGGATTAAAGGTGAAGGTAAGAAACGTGATTTTGGTTTAGAATGGAACGTTGATGATATGGTGCGTCATCAAAGTAAAATGTTAGAAATTATAATGAATAAAGCTGAATGAGATAATCTATGTAACACGATTATGCCGTGCCTATAACATCGTTATTGGTATATTCGTACATAGTGCCTATATTTATTGTAATATCTACCAAATTGAGGAAATATTCAAGTATTCTGCCATTGTTCGCACCAACTGGGCGAGTTATGCAATTCTGCTTAATAGTAAGCTTCCTTTGGGCGAGTGTTATTGGTACATTACGCAAGCAGTTGCTAATGGGTGGAGTCGTAATATTCTGCAAGTGCAGATAGAGAACAATCTTTTCGCTTGGCAGATTACGGCAAAAAAAGTGAGCAACTTCTCGACGCAAAACCATCAGCTTGCCCTTCTGCAATGGTGGCGATAAGGTGGTAGCGCAATATGCACTCTCTGGCTACGATCAGCCAATTGGTGTGAGTGATTATCAACTGTCAAAGGCTATTCCCGATAATCTAAAATCGGCTCTGCCTACGGTGGAAGAAGTCGAGGAGGAACTAAGCCGAGTAATAAATTGAAATATGGATTATCAGATTAAACAAATGATTGGTGATGAGGAAACCCATCGTTATGTATTAGCAAGTAGATGTACAAAGCACTTAGTGGTAATCGGAGTCAATCCAAGTACAGCAAATGAAAAATACCCTGATCCTACGGTGAGAAAAGTTATGGGATTTGCAGAGCTTAAGAATTACGATGGTTTTGTTATGTTAAATCTATATGCTCAGAGATCAACAAATTTCAAAGGTGTACACAATAAGAGGGATGAAATCCTTCATCAGAATAATCTTGATGCTATAAGAGAATTCTTTAAGACATACTCTGAATTGGATGTTTTAGTTGCTTGGGGTAATCTTATATCTAAGAGGAATTATTTATTAGATTGCTTTAGAGATATTGCCAATGTACTTCAAGAACAAGAGCGAAAAATCAGTTGGAAGCAAATAGGAGAGTTAACAAAATCAGGACACCCAAGACATCCCCTTTATGCTCGTTATGATTTCGGACTAAAGAATTTTGATATCGATAGTTATCTTTACAAGATACATATATCAATTATTCCAAGAAACTGTATGAAACAAATTCTTGGATTAATTGCTATTTCTTCAAATGCTTCTTTAGCTCTCTTTGTTCTTGCTTGATTTTATCCTGTTGTAGCAACAACTCGGCTTGCCGTTGCATGGCTTGCTCGTAATCAATAACCTTCTGTTGCATCTGTTGAATGGCTTTGCAATTGCGATGCGTTATAAATATGCTGTCAAGATGTGAGAAGTCCGAGATGGTAGCTTTGCCCTGCATACGCAGATAGCGATAACGCAGGTCGTAATCGGAGGCGGTTTGCAGTTGGTTTGCTCCCATACTGAAGAACCAGCAACTTATCATGACCAGTCCACAGACTAACAAGAGTAGCATACGTTCGGCTAATTGCACGCTGGCAAAAAGTGAGTAGTTCTTATACTCTACTGGCTTTTGTTGCTCTTTGATGAGTTGCTGCAAGGCTTCAAACTTCGGGTCGAGTTTCTTACTCGACTCAGATAGTGCCGCCAAAACAAAAAGTTGTTGCTCCTTGATTTTGGCTTGGGTCTCTTTTGAGAGATGAATTTGTACGGCTTCTTGCGTTTTAATACTATCTGCTTTTGGATTGGAAGGCTGTTTAGCAAGAGCAGTGTGCAGCTCTGCCTGTGCTTTACTTATGGCTTTGCATTCTTGCTTGAGTTCTTCGAGCATATCGAGAACTGGTGTTGTTTCGTTGTTCATACGGATATAATTTTGTGATGATTAGATTCTACGTTTGCGGTTGGCTCTATTGCGGAGTTTCTTTTGAAATCGGAGTTCATCTACATCCACGCCACTACTTGGCATTGGCATAGTGAACACTTCGTTGATTGCTTCGGAAAAGTCTGAAGTAAAACTGTTTTCATCGACAGAATGTGTCATAGGGTCTTTTTGTAGATGATTTTGCTCTTGCCGTTGGGAATTTCGCTCTATCTCCGCATTAAGGCGAGAGAAAGAACACGAGCGGTCTATCTTTGAGCCACTGAAGCTGCAACCATCCTTTTCAAAGATGATTCCCTGCACAACATTGGTATTACCTTTTGTCTTGAAACGAGTGGTAATATCCTGTTGTTCTAAACCTGTTACTAAGTCTTTCCAATTCTGTGATTGAGGCAATATCGCCTTGATAGTATCGAATATCTCATACTGCAATTTATCTTCACCTCTCAATCGAGAGCGGTTTACCTCTTGCTTACCTTCGCCAATAGTCAAACCGTAACGCTCGGTCAGTTCTCGGCAAATCTTCGTAGAGCGATATTTCTCATTGCGGTCGCTGATGGTCTTGCCATCATTGCCAATGCGATTGATACAAATGTGCATGTGCGGATGCTGGCGGTCACTATGCCTTACGATAAGGCTCTGTGTGTCGCCATAGCCCATTTCATGGAGATATTCGTTGGCAATCTTCACCATTGTTGCATCTGTCAGTCGTTCTGAATCATGTGCCGAGAATGAGAGTATGGTATGACAAACAGGCTTCTGTACACTTGGTCGCATAGAGGCTTGTAAGTTGAAGTCGTGTGCAATGTCATTTGGTAAAGAACTGCGCACTCCATTAGCTTGTAAAACCTTGGCTTTACCTTCACGCTTGCTAAGCATATAACTGATAACTCCACTAAAGCTTGTTCCTTTAATAATTTTGGCTATCATGGTTTCAATCGTTTCATGAGTTCGTGAATGAGTTGTTTCAGCGCATTCAATTCTTCATTGAGTGCAGAGATGCCGAAAGCATTGAGTCGATGGGCAATTTGGTTAAGATTGTTAGCCATGCCAGAAACTGTACGGATGAGTTGCATTTCCTCTGGCTTGATTCGGCTCTTTATTTCTGCATTTGTTATGAGCAGCCGTAAAAACTCTGTTCGAGAAATTGAGGCTTCACGTGATTTTCCCAACAAGGTGTAGTACTCCATTGTGTTAAGCCGAAGAAGCACTTGATATTTCCGTTTCTCTGATAATGTCTTGGTGGGTCGTCCACCTTTATTCTTCTGTTCCATTTTTTATTTTTTTTGATGAGACCAACGGGATTTTCACCTCCCAAAGGTGGGAGCAAGTAGGTTTTGAGATACTCAAAACACAAACTTGCTTCCCGGATAAACACTATCTTCTGATGCCACGCTTCGTGGTTGGTAACGAAGGTTGACTTTCTTGCACTTTGGATTGAGAAACAAGCCATTCGTTGAGGTCTTTGTGAGTTCGATAGCGAACAGAACCGTCTATGATAGATGGGCAAAACTGCTTCAAAACGTCAAACGATTTTCGTCCTGCTTCATCATTGTCCAGAAAACTCTCAACTTGCTTGTAGCTTTTTAGCTTCTCTTGAATACGTGGCAAAAGAACCAGAGAATTAAGAACTATGGTATCGCAAGTTGAAGATGGATTTAGCGTTTGCCACGAAAGAAAATCCATAAACCCTTCAAAGATTTGTAAAATGTCTGTGCCTTTACTAATAGTTGTAATCGCTTTTGGAGCAATGCAGCCTTTGAAATAAGGACTACGAATTTCCCAACCGCCAGCATCGTTTGCAAACCCAATGGCATAGTATGTCCGATTGGTATTATTGTATCGAATTTCAGAACAGCATCTATTGGCGATGCTGAGAGGTATTCCTCGTTCTGCGATGTAACGTAACAAATAAGGATTGGTAAGTGATTGCACAGATATGATTTCTAATTTGTGCTTAGAGGTTTTTCTTTCACCGCCAAAAGAAAAATCTTGATGCACTATTTGTTTTGAACCGATTAGAAAGTCAATGGCTTCGTACATGGTACAATGCTGTAAAGTACGTACAAGATCAATAATATCTCCATGTTCGCCAGTTCCAAAGTCATACCATTGGTTGCGCTCTGTATTTACTTTGAATGATGGTGTTCTTTCGTTGCGTAGTGGGGAGCAGTACCAAAAATGAATACCTTGTATTCGTGCAGGTGAATAACCCTGTTGCTGCAAATAATCTGTGATAGAGATTTGCTTGATATTTTGTATCTCCATTGTGATTTTGTTTTGATGTTTGAAATGAATAAATCTCAGCCTTTTTCTTTTGGAGGCTGAAGGTTTTAGTATTGGTCGGACGGTCGTACACTATAGGCTCACCTTTACGTCCGACCAAGTTTGTTTCTCTTTGGTCGGATTGGTTCAGGTATATATAGCCTGCGTCCGACCAACCAATGGTTTTAGGGTAGAGAATCTCTGTTGAGCCTATATTTCCCTCGCTCTTCTTTGACTAGTACACCTTTGTTAAGCAGAAATTGCAATAGTTCTTTGAGTTTGGTTTGTCCGTAGGATTGTCCCACAACTTCTGCATAAGCCTCTTTGAGAGCCACGATAAGTTTACTATATGGCAAAATCTCGCTTGTAGAGAAGACTGGTTCCAACGCCTTTCGATGTTCGTTAGTGCTTAACTCTTGGTAGGAGAAACGATGTGACTTCCGTTCATTGTCGGAATACGAGAAATCTATTTGGGGTATGCAAATATCGTCTTCAACCTCCTTGAGCCGAAAGGCAAATTTTTCAAAGGGCTTGGAGCGAATGATGGCAGGGGCTACGATACTTCGCTCGGGCAGCGTATTGTCCTTTGTGATTTGAAGGACGGTCTCTGCCTTGTTATTGAGTTCCGTACCGATATGCCCTCGTGCGTTGTCATCGCCCTTGTTGAGATGCAAGACGGTCTGAATATGGATATTCTGTTCGCTCGTCCATTGCATCAGGTCGCCCACTAACTTGGTAGCCTCCGTAGAGTTGTTGATGTCAAGCATCAAGTCACGAATACCATCAATGACCACCAAGCCCACATTGGGTGTGTTGTAAATAGCATAACGGATGATTTCTCTGCGCTCGTTTGGGTCTGCAATCGCTCTGAGATGGCTAAATCTCAAATGCTCTGGCTCTCGATCTATCGGCAATCCTGCCAACCGCAGAATGCGTTGCATCACAAGTTGGCAGTGATAGGGACTTTGCTCTGTATCGAAGTAGAGAATATTTCTTTTCGATTCTGGAAATGAAGCACGATATTCCAATACTTGTCCATTGATAAGAGCTGCTGCAACAATAGCACTCACATTGAAAGTCTTCTTTGCTTTCGCCTTTCCTGTCGATACACTGAAATTACCCAGCGTGCCGATAATAGCTTCACCTGCTTGTAGTACAACTGGAGGAAGCGCAAACTCATCGGTTACATGAATGAGCGACTTTTGCCAAATGTTTTCATAATCAGTC
>NZ_JRPQ01000197.1 GCF_000762405.1 Hoylesella timonensis S9-PR14
GTAACTATCTTCGAGATAAGGTAAACTGCACCGATAACGATGGAAAGCAGAACGGCGAGTTCGATGAAGCGTGTCCAACCGAAGNGGCGGACTTGCTTGGGAGAAGTCGGCGGCTGCCTGTTCCTCTCGGTTTTATACGATGCGTCTGCCTTGATGAAGGCGGGCTGATGAATNTCTTGATTCATGATGATTGTTTTCATAATCGNGGCTTTTAATAGTTCAAGAGCGATAACAAGATGCTCTAACGACCCAAAGACAAGTGTTTGNAAAACTCTTGACGTGTGGAGTGGAGCGTTTATCTTGGCTCTTGACACTACAAAAGCCCCCGATGGTGAAGTATCAAGCCATGTTCTCACCGCCTATCGTNGGCAGACCATTGACCTNGATGAGCAGCACGATTGTACCAGTCAGCTCGGTGTACAGTTTGTCGTATTCTGTACCTGCCGCAAAGTCGTCCGTGAGTTCGTACTTGGCAAATACCGCTTGAATTGCCTTGTTGTTCAGCAAAATTAGTGCTAACCTTTCGGGAAGCGGACTTGGCAGTTCCTTCTCAAACTCCTGCTCCAGTACGGAAACAAGGGTATCATACTTTGAGAAGTGTAGGTCGTGGTACAGCACCTCGCTTGCCATCGTCTCTGCTTCGGGATGTGAGAAACCTTGCGCCACGGCATCGCAGTAAGCCGTCAATGCCTCGTCTGCGCGAGCGGTTATAAACGCATTGTCATTCACTCTCTCAGGNAAATGCTCTCCGAGATACGCTTCCAACTTCAGATGGAAGTAGGAAAGTTCTTTCTTTGTCGTTGTCATAAATTCAAAATTTTAGGGTTATATACATTATTTTTTGGAAATGCCTAATGCCGTATTGAAAGTACCCAACTTGTCAGCCAGCTCATCCATATCGTGTTCTATCTTCTTATTGGTAATACGGGCATAGATTTGCGTTGTCTTGATGTTGGTGTGTCCTAACATCTTACTTACGGATTCGATGGGAACTCCCTTGGATAGGGACATCGTGGCAAATGTGTGCCGGGCGAGGTGGAATGTCAGGTTCTTCTTGATACCGCAAATATCGGCAATTTCTTTCAGATAACTGTTCAGTTTTTGATTCGTCAGCATGGGGAAAAGTTTGCCATCACGATAGGTCTTGCCACTATATTTTGCAATGATGCTCTTGGGTATATCGAGTAAAAGAACGTTGGTTTCCACGCTCGTCTTCTGCCGCTTGGTCATTATCCACTGCTTGCCGTTGAGCGTGACGATGTTTTCAGGAGCGAGGTTGTACACGTCTATGTACGCAAGTCCCGTGAAGCACGAGAACACGAACACGTCCCTTACAAGTTCCAAACGACCGATGCCGAAATCTTTGTTGGCAATTTTAAGGATTTCCTCGTCTGTGAGGAATCCACGATTGACCGGTTCCATGTGAAAACGGATGTTGAGGAACGGATCATGGTGCAGGACACCTAGTTTCCTGCCCAGAATGGTAATCGTCTTGAAGGTTTTCATCATCCTCGTGGCTGTGTTGGGATTCTGCCCGACAACCGTTCGAAGATAAATGTCGAAGTCGTGTATCACGATATAGCCGAGTTCGGACAGGCGGATGTCAGACCGACCGTATTTATCACGAAGGAAATTTGAGAAGTGTTTCTTGCAGACGTTGTATTTCTGTAAGGTTGCAGCTTCGACCGACACGCCTACCTGCCGTGCAACGTCACTATTGTGCTTGTTGAAGAGGCTCATTAGGGTGTCCACATCCTCCTTCTTACCAAGATACTCCGACTTGATACGCTCCAAGGACACCTCGTCCGTCATCTCGACTTTCTTGAAGATGGTCTGGAGTCCGCTCTGAATGTTGTCAAGTTCGAGGTTGGTGGAAAGTGCTTCAGTTGTCCTTCCCTTCAATCGTTCCTTCTCCCTGTCCCATTGAGACTGTTGGACAGCAATGCCCGTCGAGCCGATGGAAAGGCGTTCGTTGTTGAGATAGATTCTCAGCATGACAGGGGTCTTGCCCTCCTTGTTCACATAATTGCTTCTGAGATAGAAGACTGCTCTGAAAATAGCTTTCATACATTTTACTGCTTTTAGTTGTAGCCTGAATAGAGGTCTTGTCCTAACACCTGCCATCTGTAGCCGTAGCTTGTCGGACACATTGTTGCCCGAAGTGGTGTATGGTAACAAAAACACCTCTGTAATCACGCTGCAAAGTTCAACATATTTGTTTGAATAGCAGTAATTTACGCATACTCCTTATGTNCTCTGTATGTACTCTTGGCTACATTTTTATTTTGCCTTGAAAATGTGTAGCCTGATTGTAGCCTTTTTAGAGNATTTTGGGAGTTTCTGCCCCCTCCGTGCATACTCTGAAATTTGGGATGGGTATAAAAGAAAAGTATCATAACTACTTGTAGCTATGATACTTACGTTTTTCTTAGGTTTCTCTCTGATATTCATTTCAGAGTACCTAAAGCGGAGAGAGAGGTTTATGAACCAAACTCTGCTAACTCGTTGTAATTAAATGTTCTATCAATTTTGACAAATCNGTAGTGTAGCATTTTTGTAGCAGTATTTTGACCGCTTGNTGACNACCATTCTGACTACCTGTTGAAAGCACAACTGCTCTCTTTTCTTGGGTACAAAAGTATATAAAATTGTACTAACCTCCAAATCTTTGTACCATAAATATTTAGATATTTTACTGCTACACTTTCCAGTGCAAGGTGCAAGCCCCTATATATAAGGGGACTTGCACCTTGCACTGGAGGGATTTTCTCAAAATTATTTGATTTTGTTCTGGAATGATTGTTATTACAATGTATTTTCGTTTATGAATTCTAGAAAACAAACCAATTAAATCATCCCATGTTGACATCGCCCATCATATTCATCTGCACCTAATGCAAGCCACCTTGCATGGGATGCAAACATTTGAATGAGGCGGGTTGCTCAAATTTAGGTGTCTTTGTAACTTTATACATATGAAACAGTTGCACAAAACCCTAAAGGAAAAGCGAGAGCATGAAGGATACTCACAGGAGTATATCGCTGAAAAACTGAAAGTTAGCTCAAGTACCATCTCAAGATGGGAAACAGGAGCTGTATCCATGAGTATAGTACAAATTTGTAGCTATGCCAAAGTTTTGGAAATGGATGAGGGTGATCTGCTTGCATCCATTGCAAGGAGAAGAAGAGAAATACCACCCCCATTTATCCGACTGGGCATTGACGTGTTTGATGAAGAGACTTATGGAAAAATAATGGATCTCGCCAAGGAATTGGGACCGCAGCACATGATCTTACAAACCAAAC
>NZ_JRPQ01000198.1 GCF_000762405.1 Hoylesella timonensis S9-PR14
GTAACTATCTTCGAGATAAGGTAAACTGCACCGATAACGATGGAAAGCAGAACGGCGAGTTCGATGAAGCGTGTCCAACCGAAGNGGCGGACTTGCTTGGGAGAAGTCGGCGGCTGCCTGTTCCTCTCGGTTTTATACGATGCGTCTGCCTTGATGAAGGCGGGCTGATGAATNTCTTGATTCATGATGATTGTTTTCATAATCGNGGCTTTTAATAGTTCAAGAGCGATAACAAGATGCTCTAACGACCCAAAGACAAGTGTTTGNAAAACTCTTGACGTGTGGAGTGGAGCGTTTATCTTGGCTCTTGACACTACAAAAGCCCCCGATGGTGAAGTATCAAGCCATGTTCTCACCGCCTATCGTNGGCAGACCATTGACCTNGATGAGCAGCACGATTGTACCAGTCAGCTCGGTGTACAGTTTGTCGTATTCTGTACCTGCCGCAAAGTCGTCCGTGAGTTCGTACTTGGCAAATACCGCTTGAATTGCCTTGTTGTTCAGCAAAATTAGTGCTAACCTTTCGGGAAGCGGACTTGGCAGTTCCTTCTCAAACTCCTGCTCCAGTACGGAAACAAGGGTATCATACTTTGAGAAGTGTAGGTCGTGGTACAGCACCTCGCTTGCCATCGTCTCTGCTTCGGGATGTGAGAAACCTTGCGCCACGGCATCGCAGTAAGCCGTCAATGCCTCGTCTGCGCGAGCGGTTATAAACGCATTGTCATTCACTCTCTCAGGNAAATGCTCTCCGAGATACGCTTCCAACTTCAGATGGAAGTAGGAAAGTTCTTTCTTTGTCGTTGTCATAAATTCAAAATTTTAGGGTTATATACATTATTTTTTGGAAATGCCTAATGCCGTATTGAAAGTACCCAACTTGTCAGCCAGCTCATCCATATCGTGTTCTATCTTCTTATTGGTAATACGGGCATAGATTTGCGTTGTCTTGATGTTGGTGTGTCCTAACATCTTACTTACGGATTCGATGGGAACTCCCTTGGATAGGGACATCGTGGCAAATGTGTGCCGGGCGAGGTGGAATGTCAGGTTCTTCTTGATACCGCAAATATCGGCAATTTCTTTCAGATAACTGTTCAGTTTTTGATTCGTCAGCATGGGGAAAAGTTTGCCATCACGATAGGTCTTGCCACTATATTTTGCAATGATGCTCTTGGGTATATCGAGTAAAAGAACGTTGGTTTCCACGCTCGTCTTCTGCCGCTTGGTCATTATCCACTGCTTGCCGTTGAGCGTGACGATGTTTTCAGGAGCGAGGTTGTACACGTCTATGTACGCAAGTCCCGTGAAGCACGAGAACACGAACACGTCCCTTACAAGTTCCAAACGACCGATGCCGAAATCTTTGTTGGCAATTTTAAGGATTTCCTCGTCTGTGAGGAATCCACGATTGACCGGTTCCATGTGAAAACGGATGTTGAGGAACGGATCATGGTGCAGGACACCTAGTTTCCTGCCCAGAATGGTAATCGTCTTGAAGGTTTTCATCATCCTCGTGGCTGTGTTGGGATTCTGCCCGACAACCGTTCGAAGATAAATGTCGAAGTCGTGTATCACGATATAGCCGAGTTCGGACAGGCGGATGTCAGACCGACCGTATTTATCACGAAGGAAATTTGAGAAGTGTTTCTTGCAGACGTTGTATTTCTGTAAGGTTGCAGCTTCGACCGACACGCCTACCTGCCGTGCAACGTCACTATTGTGCTTGTTGAAGAGGCTCATTAGGGTGTCCACATCCTCCTTCTTACCAAGATACTCCGACTTGATACGCTCCAAGGACACCTCGTCCGTCATCTCGACTTTCTTGAAGATGGTCTGGAGTCCGCTCTGAATGTTGTCAAGTTCGAGGTTGGTGGAAAGTGCTTCAGTTGTCCTTCCCTTCAATCGTTCCTTCTCCCTGTCCCATTGAGACTGTTGGACAGCAATGCCCGTCGAGCCGATGGAAAGGCGTTCGTTGTTGAGATAGATTCTCAGCATGACAGGGGTCTTGCCCTCCTTGTTCACATAATTGCTTCTGAGATAGAAGACTGCTCTGAAAATAGCTTTCATACATTTTACTGCTTTTAGTTGTAGCCTGAATAGAGGTCTTGTCCTAACACCTGCCATCTGTAGCCGTAGCTTGTCGGACACATTGTTGCCCGAAGTGGTGTATGGTAACAAAAACACCTCTGTAATCACGCTGCAAAGTTCAACATATTTGTTTGAATAGCAGTAATTTACGCATACTCCTTATGTNCTCTGTATGTACTCTTGGCTACATTTTTATTTTGCCTTGAAAATGTGTAGCCTGATTGTAGCCTTTTTAGAGNATTTTGGGAGTTTCTGCCCCCTCCGTGCATACTCTGAAATTTGGGATGGGTATAAAAGAAAAGTATCATAACTACTTGTAGCTATGATACTTACGTTTTTCTTAGGTTTCTCTCTGATATTCATTTCAGAGTACCTAAAGCGGAGAGAGAGGTTTATGAACCAAACTCTGCTAACTCGTTGTAATTAAATGTTCTATCAATTTTGACAAATCNGTAGTGTAGCATTTTTGTAGCAGTATTTTGACCGCTTGNTGACNACCATTCTGACTACCTGTTGAAAGCACAACTGCTCTCTTTTCTTGGGTACAAAAGTATATAAAATTGTACTAACCTCCAAATCTTTGTACCATAAATATTTAGATATTTTACTGCTACACTTTCCAGTGCAAGGTGCAAGCCCCTATATATAAGGGGACTTGCACCTTGCACTGGAGGGATTTTCTCAAAATTATTTGATTTTGTTCTGGAATGATTGTTATTACAATGTATTTTCGTTTATGAATTCTAGAAAACAAACCAATTAAATCATCCCATGTTGACATCGCCCATCATATTCATCTGCACCTAATGCAAGCCACCTTGCATGGGATGCAAACATTTGAATGAGGCGGGTTGCTCAAATTTAGGTGTCTTTGTAACTTTATACATATGAAACAGTTGCACAAAACCCTAAAGGAAAAGCGAGAGCATGAAGGATACTCACAGGAGTATATCGCTGAAAAACTGAAAGTTAGCTCAAGTACCATCTCAAGATGGGAAACAGGAGCCGTATCCATGAGTATAGTACAAATTTGCAGCTATGCCAAAGTTTTGGAAATGGATGAGAGTGATCTGCTTGCATCTATTGCAAGGAGAAGAAGAGAAATACCACCCCCATTTATCCGACTGGGCATAGACGTGTTTGACGAAGAGACTTATGGAAAGATAATGGATCTCGCCAAGGAATTGGGACCGCAGCACATGATCTTACAAACCAAAC
>NZ_JRPQ01000199.1 GCF_000762405.1 Hoylesella timonensis S9-PR14
TGCGCTTACAGCGCGCCAGTATGCTGGAATATCCATACCCAGGGTGTTACCCTGGGCTATATTCCGATTGGGCTTTCAGCCCGTCTTTGCGGCGTGCAAACCAGTCATACCTAATTGTGAGGGCAGATTCACCATCGTGGTGCCACCGCTCGTTTATTTTGAAATGATGTATCTTGTTGTTGAAAACAGCACAAATGAAAATAACAACGAAAGCAACAGAAAACACGAAAATGTGCGTGTGATAAAAAGAAACCAAAGGAGCGCAGGCATTTTGGCGATAAAAGCGAAAAGAAATGAGGTGCAACCCCTATCCTACCCTTCATCAAAAGAGAGAGATTGTAACGATGCTTTTCGTCTTTTTAGATAGAACGGAATGTTTTTCCGTGAAATATTTTTTGCAATACTGTCTTTTTTTCTTATGCTTTTTCGTTATTAAAAAAATGATCGGTCATGATATTTCTCGGTTAGTACGCAAGAAGCCGCAATAGGATGAAAGTTCTGGACTTTGTGCAGCAGCCATGGTTACAAGCTAAGGAGTTGCGAAGCCAATACAGAATGATAGTCCAAGATATTATACAGCAATTGACGTTACGGGCAAAGGCGGGGCGAAGCCCCAAAAGGAATA
>NZ_JRPQ01000200.1 GCF_000762405.1 Hoylesella timonensis S9-PR14
TGCGCTTACAGCGCGCCAGTATGCTGGAATATCCATACCCAGGGTGTTACCCTGGGCTATATTCCGATTGGGCTTTCAGCCCGTCTTTGCGGCGTGCAAACCAGTCATACCTAATTGTGAGGGCAGATTCACCATCGTGGTGCCACCGCTCGTTTATTTTGAAATGATGTATCTTGTTGTTGAAAACAGCACAAATGAAAATAACAACGAAAGCAACAGAAAACACGAAAATGTGCGTGTGATAAAAAAGAAACCAAAGAAACGCAGGCGTTTTGACAATAAAAGCGAAAGGAAATGAAGTGCAACCCCTCTCCTACCTTTCGTCAAAAGTAAAAGATTGTAACGATGATTTTCTTCTTTTTAGGTAGGATTGGGACGTTCTTCCGTGAAATATTTTTTGCAATATTGTCTTTTTTCTTTTGCGTTTTTCGTTATTAAAAAATGAGCTGTCATGAATTTTCTCTGTTAATACGCAAAAAGCCGCAATAGGATGAATGTTCTGGACTTTGTGCAGTAGCAATAGTTACAAGCAAAGAAGTTGCGAAGCCCGTATAGAAATGATTGCCCAAGACATTATACAGCAATTGACGTTACGGGCAAAGGCGGGGCGAAGCCCCAAAAGGAATA
>NZ_JRPQ01000201.1 GCF_000762405.1 Hoylesella timonensis S9-PR14
TTTCTTTGGGCAAAGACACCAATTACTCCGTATAACAATCTGATGATGAACCTTCAGTCCGATCAGAAGGGNTACCGCTCCAATGTTTATGCCTATTTTGATGANCTGAAGAATGTAGGCGATTCTGTCAAAACTAATGAGAAAGCACTTCCTTTCAATTGGACTCGTTGGGATTACCAGAATATTGCTACTAAAGATGTTATCACCAAGGGTGAATATCAGGGACTTCCCGAGGAAGAGAAGTCTCTTTATGTCAAACATCATACCCGTCAGACCCAGCAGATTTTCAATATCGACCAAACATCCTTGACAGGAAAAGAAATGTACAGTGATTTGCTGAAAGAGAAAGGTGCCAAATATGAGGAACTCTCCGAACGTGGCGTGACAAATATGATAAATTATTCCGAAAAACTTAAATCCAACCATCCAACAGCCATTGTCGTTGCGCGTAACGATAACCAGTATCATATTTACGGCAATGATGCCACNAGAGCAGGTAAAATATTAGGTTTACCAGTAGGTCAAACNGAGGTNAATGGTCAAAAAATCAAGTCCACAGGTTTTCCACTTGACAGAATCGACGACTATCTGCCAAAGCTCGTTCAAGCCAAGCAGTGGGTTGTTGTTGCCGACAACCTTGACAGTTCAGAACTCATAAAAAGAGTAGCCAATGAAAAGGATGTGTTGAACAAGGCNTATTCAACCGCCCAAAAAGTAGCCAAATCCGCAGGTNTCGGCTATGAGCGTGTCATGGTGTTGCAAGATGCAGAATATGACAAGCAAGCTGACAAGATTATTGTCAGCGGTATGATGGATAAGAATAGCGGTAATAGCCGACAGGCTGCCATTGCGAAGGCCAATGATATTTACCGAGCCATTGTAGCAGCCACAGGCAGCGAGCAACGTTTAGACCGCATGGGNCGNAATAATCTCCTCCCCAACGANGATGCGAAATACGAGAGATTTGTTCAAGACCTCTCTGCTGGAATTCTGATGGCACGTCAGGGACTTCCTGCAAGCCTTTCAAAAGAAAGTATGCAACATATTGACTATTGGAAACGAGAGATCAAGGAAAATCCCAAACTGCTGGGACTGCTGGAGAAAGATGTCAACAATGCCGTTGAGTCCATCGATAAGCACATGCAGAAGCAGCTTGTCAAGTACGAAGAAATTCGTAAGGATTTGCCCCTNAAAGACCTGGCCGTCAGTGAGAGNCAATATCAGATTTCCACCGANTTGTCTAAGCTCCCAGATATAGATTCAAAAGAAATCGTCATTGTCAGAGATACAGCAAAAGGTTCAGCCGATGTCATTCTTCCTGAAGGAGCTTCTCTTGAAGACAACGTAGAGATCTCGGGCATTCGCAAAGATCGTATCAAAATAGCATTAGGACACGAGGGCATCACCGATGTCAAGTTCTATAATGCCGGTGGTGCTTTAGGACTCAAAGAGCCTGACGACTACTATAAGGATAAGACCGTCTCCGTAGATCGGTTGAAACAATATGAGTTCAGTCAGCATAGAGATATTGATGTAAAACCGCAGATTGCAGCAGCAGCCTTACCAAAGATTGAAATATTTACGCCAATGCGTGACGAAAAAGGACAATGGGCATTTTTCTTCAAGGCAGAGAAAGAACCCTCGTTCGCCATTTATCCCAATGACTCTCATAAGAAGTTATACTTCGATGTCAGAGGAACGGATAGGCAGCAGGAAATTCATCAAGCCCTTGCACAGAAATACTACGCTGTTGCCAAGGCACATCCAGAAATTAAGGTAGATCTTATCATGCCGAAAGTTCCCAATGTAGACATCAGCAAAATAGAGCGTCCTACCATCACTAAAGACAGGGAAAATCCCGACAAAAAATATGTNATGGCCACTGTAGACGGAAAATTCATGAAAAAGGAAATTTCTAAACAGCGATGGGACAGGATGTGGCTGGCGGATGATATGTCCGCCTACAAGAAAGCTATTGCAGCAGTTGCTTTCGCCCCTTTTCTGAAAGAAAATGTGCAGACCGAAAAATCTGCAGAGAATGGAAAGCAGTCTGTTGAGAATGGCCAACAGGAATCCGATATGAAAGAAAATAAAGTTGAAGGAACTTCACAATCANCTTCCGAAAAGGAAGAAGAGAATCAGTCCAATCTCAAACAGAAAGTACGTTCCCTTCATCTCAATTAACAAATTCAGTAACTATTCGACATGACATATTATTAAAAACATGGCCATATCAACTTCAGAATTCATTGCCAGATACGCACCCTATGCTATGGAGCAACAGGTCAAGTATGGCATCCCCTCCTCTGTCATTCTTGCTCAAATGGCCATTGAGAGTTCTTGGGGAACCTCGGCTCTCGCTCTTCACGACAACAATTTCTTCGGAATCAAGAAAGGCTCGTCTTGGACAGGTAGAGTAAGTTATTATGATGATGACCGTCCCCATGAAGCATTTCGGTCATACGATAACGTATCTCAAAGCCTTAGTGACCATTCCGCCATATTGCTTCAGCAACGCTATCTGAGAAATTGCCCGATCAATGACAGTACGGATCATTTAGGCTGGGCAAAAGGTATCAAAGCTGGTGGTTATGCCACTGCAAAGAACTACGTATCTCAAATAGAAAGCATTATCAGCGGATATGGTTTGGACAGATTTGATCGTATTGCCGTTCAACAGGCGCAACAGCATGGATTGCAGGTGGGATATATGCGAGGTCAGCAACCTGATCAAACGAAGGTTGCCCCCTCGGGCATTTCACTCACACCCTTACAAGGACATTGGTGCATGCCCATTAACTTAGAAGGTTTGAAAGTAACGGGAGAATATGGAGAGAAACGCACAGGTCACCATCATGGAGGCATCGATCTTGGCACCAACGGTAGGTATCTTCCCATTTACGGTACTGAAGACAATGGTACAGTCATTGCCGTNAANCCCAACAACGGTGCAGCTGGCAATATGATTACNGTAGAATATCANCGAACGGACGGTACTCGCCTTCAATGCACTTATATGCACCTTAGNGAGATCGGAGTAAAAGTCGGTGATGCGGTGAATGCGGGAACACAGTTGGGATATTCAGGAAATACTGGACGCTCCACGGGGCCACATCTTCATTTTGAGACCAAGTTCTATAATGCACAGGGTACACTTCAAAGCTATGATCCTGTAGAATATCTTGCCGAACTCTCATTCCGTGGGAACCTCCCCGGCACATTGAATAAGGGCGGTCAAGACTTGATGACACGCTATTCCTCTCAAATGGGGTATACCAATGCGCCTTCAGAAATACGGGAATCCCCAATGGATAATTCCCAGATGCAGATGTTGCTTGCTCACATCACAAATTCCGACGATCCTGACCGATGGTTGGAATACTTGATGAATAAAAATGGTGACANTGCAGGGCTTTCTGGCGGTGGCAATCCCATCTCCAATCTTATCTCATCTCTTTTCATGGGCATCCTAACACTTGCCCAAGACTTGCAGGGAGATGATAATATGAAAGATNTGCAAGCGTCCAAAGAGGCAAATGAAANCAANGAGACCAAAGAAGCCGCTTCTATTAGAAGNGACAGAGAAAGTGTCGATGTCAAGCAACTTGCGCAGACAGCCTCTTTGAATTTCGACAGCGACCTGCCAGAAGAGCAACAAGCAAACAACATCAAAAGAGCTTAACTATCTTATTATAATAATTATCGATATGATTAAATGCAATGTTACAGCCTGTGGAATCATAAGTAATTCTGCAGTTGAAAAGCAAAACAAGGAAGGTCATTCCTTTATTTCCTTCACTATCACCATCCCNATTGCCGGCAGCGATGGAAGCGGAGCCGAGCTTCANGTTTTCGTTTCCGCTCCNGGCAATAAAGACACTGTTGAGCAGTATTCCACGGGTCGTAGAGTAANAATTAGCGGTACGCTTTATATCAGGCGNATAGATGACCGAACCTATTACAATCTCCGTACTGATGATGAAATAGAAATTGTAAAGTCTACTGATGAAGACTCACTCAAGGGTTCTATTGATTTCAAAGGCAAGATAAAAGGCGAGATAACAGAACGAACCAACAAGCACGGAAACAAGTTTCAAACTTTTTCTGGGGTGTCGCAGGACAAGGATGGAGAAAAACGTGGCTGGCTTTGGGTTCGTTTCCTTGTACCGAAACCNATACAGCAGGATTTTTTCAANCCCGATGCCTATGTGGAAGTCAAGGGAGAGTTGTTATTCCATATATATCAAGGCAATGTTAACATAGAATGCCGTACAAGCAGTGTTGAGCCTTGGGAGTTAACTTCCACACATACAGAATAGCCGCCATAATTTTATATTTTACATAAGCACTGGCATTATAGAGNGTTGACACAATCAATTCTTTATAAGCCAGTGTGTTTATTCCATATTAAACTCTGACAAGTATATGATTGAAAGCGATAACCCATCAGGAATCTTCAACAAGCGTTTGTTAAGTGGGTGGAGCAGGATATTTAGCAACAAACAAGATAACAAAAGCAAAACAGACAGTGGAAAAGGACAAAAACATGGCAACTTAAAGCCTTTTCCGCCCAATCATTTTTTCTCCAAGGAAGAACTTATTTTTTTGTCGAAGAATCGTGCGCAATGCACCCTTCTTCAAAGTTGGGCAGTGGAGAAAAGCCTTTGGGCAAAATCGCAGTCCAAAGGACAAGATANAAACGACCCGCAGTTTTTCCCNCCTGTTCAATGGCAGGATGGGTTGATGAGTACATGGATAGATTCAAGGGCAACTCCAGACAGCATAGATCAACAAGCCGATCGTCTATGCCGATTGCAGCTTGAAGGTTATGAATTAGAATCCGACTTNGTAAGGATGATAGACGCAAGAGCTTGCAGAAGTCTTCNGAACAACCTTTTTACAAAGGAAACGGGGCGTGACGGCAGCAAACAGTTTATTTGGGTAAAATCCATTGTCGACAAACCCGGTATGGATTTAGCTTTATCTCTATATCATTATAGCAAAATCAGCCATTACCATGATTCTGAAGAAACCGTCCCATACAAAAAGTTCAAATCACTGATTGAANATAAGAAAATAATCGCTCTCGATAAAGACGAGCAGCATCAATGGAACGAAGAAGCCAAGGTGAGGGATATGGCGGAGGAAATGTTTGCAGAATCAGTTTCCCTAATGAAAAAAAATAATATTTGTCAAGGCATGTTCCCTGCCAACGATTCTATTGGTGTCAGCTCTATCGATGGGAAGAATTTTTATCCAATAGCATGGTCGCTTTCAGGTGAAACGATCGTATTAGACTTTGATCCTAATGTTTTCGTAGACAGAAGTNCCCGTTTGATTACGCCCAGTAAATCTTACCAATTTATAAATATACTGACCTACATCAANGAAGCCATAAGTGAGCAAGATGGCGGTCGGGAATTGCTGACCTTTGTCAGGGCATTCGGNAAAGAATTTTGCGGAGACAAAGTATTATCATCTATGAAGCATCCTTTTTGCGAAATAAAAGGTATAAGAATAGACCGTGTTGTGGCAAAGGCTTCAGATACGATAGTCGCCTTCAACAATGCCACGTTGAAAACCGTGACACTCTCTTCTGAAGACAGAGCGACCTTGCTGAAAGCAGTTATTGTTCATTCGGATATGCTATTTGCGAAGTTAATGTCCGATATTCAGAGAACACAGGACGAAACNGTAANAAAAGTATTACAGGATAATATTGAACAAATCTACCGAGAATTGTCAGTATACAATATCGATGACAATTATCAGACCTTGGATGAGCTGTGGGAGCATATCACCTCTATGTNCGGTGTGAGTCGGAAGACCACAAACGTTGAACCCACATCAANATCTTCCAAAAAAGATGCGCCCTCACAGCCATTGCCGGATGGAACAGGAGAGCATTCGGGNCAAATTCAAAAAGAGTCGCAAACCATTCCAGAGCCTGTTGATGGGAGTGTTGATGAAACGGATATGCCTAATCAGTCAGCGGAAGAACAACCAGTCGATCAAGNTGTAAAGTCCATACCAGAAGGCTATATCCGGTTAGCATCTTCTTCAAAAGGCAGATGGCATACGCCAGAAATGTTGCGACGGGAAGCCTATCGAGCTTATGGGAAGTTATTAAGCACCAAACTCAAAAAGCAGCTTGAAAATGACGACAATCCTTGGGTGTCAAAGCAAATGATGATTCCCAGAGATGCTAATGGCACCTTTTTTACAGGCTCGAATGCTATTATGCTTGCGCTATGGATGGAAGAACAGGGATTTGAGCTTCCCTTCTTTATTACAGAAGACGAACTAAGGACAAAAGGTCTCGGAATTTTACAAGACGCAGAGNGCCTTTTCATACTTACAAAGACAGAAGTGTCAAGAGTGTACAATATAGCCCAAACCACCTTTCCCATTATCCAAAAGCGTTCTTATGAATCTCTTAAATTGAACATGATAGCGGCAGAGCGAAGGAAAACAGCTGGGTATCAGTTTCTTGATTCCAGCAATTTCTATAAAATCGCATTGAAGTTTGACGGCACTCCTGGCCTATCCNTTTATGACAATATCGAAAAAGTCATACATATAGCTCCGAAAGANAGTTTTGAAATCGAGGATGACTATTATCGTGATTTGACCGTTGCAATGGTAGAAAGCACCCGTGATGTCGATTTTGATACACTCCGCCTTGATAGTTTCCTCTTTGAGAATTTAGTTTCCCATTTGGGTAGTGGTATTATCAGCCAGAGCTGCCGTTTCGATGCGACCAATCCAGAATACTCTCAAATATGGAGAGAACGGTTGGAAAACAACCCCGAATACACAAANAATATCATGGAACAGGCAGANGCAGCTTCAAGCCAAGTCCTCGAATCAGCCTTAGCATAGANAAAGTCAAANGTCAGTCCCACAAAAAAGCNGATATAACAAAGNCGGNTTGCAATCCCTGCAAACCGCCTTCCAATACAGCTTATGATACAATTTGTTGTTATCCTTGTTCCGCCTTATCAACNGCTTGGATGATAGTTTTTTTTATGGTGTCATAATCCAATCTTATTGGGTGAACGTGACC
>NZ_JRPQ01000202.1 GCF_000762405.1 Hoylesella timonensis S9-PR14
CTTACGAAAAAGAAAAAGGTAAAGATGGAGATTTNACCTATCANGAAACNGCAGANGAATATGGCAAAACACTATTGAATGGTGTTGAAGACATTCTTCCACGTGTAAAAGGCACTATCTATATGGATCAATGGGGTGAGAAAAGCCTNACAGCTAAAATTGACGGTNTNGTAGAAGTCNTTGTATCAAGATATATTCCCGATACACTCTCTGCATGGGTTGATGCAATGCCAAAAGAAGAAACACATGTCAATATGCAAAGCTCCTACACAAGTAAAAGCGTTGATATTGCAGCAGCCTANATATTTTCTGCAGTTTTATCACAAAAGGNAGGNCAGCAAATTACCTTATCNTTCTCCGATGACAAGCAAAGCTGGAAAACCATAGATGAAGTTNACNAGGCCAAGCAGGAAGGACTTCTCTCAGTTGGAGAGTTTGAAGCCCTTTCAGCTTTGGAGTCNTCCAAAGGAATACCTGAAGAAGGCATAATACCNAATGCTATATCCACATTAAAAAATAGAGTACGAAATTCAGAATACTTTGGCTACGATCTTAAAGAGGGAGTAAAAGAAGCTATAGACATTTTNGANTCAGGCAAGATTACGGCAGCCTACACTGTCACGGATAAANACGAGGAANCCNAAACTGTNTCTTTGTCTAAACCAGAAGAACTTGATAAATCTCCACAAGAAGAACCATATTCTGTTTTTGAAATAGAAAATGCGGTGGCTTATGGTACAATAAGCAAATTAGAGTATATACAAATGATTCCTCTTGAAGGGATAAAAGAGAGGTATAACAGTTATTGCAATCAGCATAAAATTGACAGTCAAAAAGAAGAAAGTGCCNTTGCCTTTTTAGATTATGTAAAATATAATAATTTGTCTGCAAAATGGTGGCCTGAAACTTCACAGCCCGAGGAAGTTCAGGAGAACGTTTCNCTTTCAGAAGACAGTAACCCTGCAACGAATGTAGCAGGTATTGCAGAGAAAATNATGGAAGGAGGACACGTTTCTAAAGAAGTAGCCGAAAAGAAAGCTGCTGTCATTGCCGAAGCCCAGCAATCTGCCGTAGAAGAAAAGAAGCAGAAGATTGAACAAGCCAAGCAAACTGCTGCCAAAGCTCGAGAAGATGAGCGTCGACGTGAAGTTGAAGAACAGAAACGTAGAGAAGAAGAGAATAGAAGAGAGGAAAAAGACAGCGGTTATACTTCAAAGATCTTCTTACATGCCGCCTTACTGCTTGGTGCGTTAGAGCTTGCTAAAGGCAATAAAGGAATTTGGATGAACAAGGCTGGTAAGAGCAACGCAGAGTTTCTTTGGGCAAAGACACCAATTACTCCGTATAACAATCTGATGATGAACCTTCAGTCCGATCAGAAGGGNTACCGCTCCAATGTTTATGCCTATTTTGATGANCTGAAGAATGTAGGCGATTCTGTCAAAACTAATGAGAAAGCACTTCCTTTCAATTGGACTCGTTGGGATTACCAGAATATTGCTACTAAAGATGTTATCACCAAGGGGGAATATCAGGGACTTCCCGAGGATGAGAAGTCTCTTTATGTCAAACACCATACCCGTCAGACCCAGCAGATTTTCAATATCGACCAAACATCCCTGACAGGAAAAGAAATGTACAGTGATTTACTGAAAGAGACTGGTGCCAAATATGAGGAACTCTCCGAACGTGGCGTGACAAATATGATAAATTATTCCGAAAAACTTAAATCCAACCATCCAACAGCCATTGTCGTTGCGCGTAACGATAACCAGTATCATATTTACGGCAATGATGCCACNAGAGCAGGTAAAATATTAGGTTTACCAGTAGGTCAAACNGAGGTNAATGGTCAAAAAATCAAGTCCACAGGTTTTCCACTTGACAGAATCGACGACTATCTGCCAAAGCTCGTTCAAGCCAAGCAGTGGGTTGTTGTTGCCGACAACCTTGACAGTTCAGAACTCATAAAAAGAGTAGCCAATGAAAAGGATGTGTTGAACAAGGCNTATTCAACCGCCCAAAAAGTAGCCAAATCCGCAGGTNTCGGCTATGAGCGTGTCATGGTGTTGCAAGATGCAGAATATGACAAGCAAGCTGACAAGATTATTGTCAGCGGTATGATGGATAAGAATAGCGGTAATAGCCGACAGGCTGCCATTGCGAAGGCCAATGATATTTACCGAGCCATTGTAGCAGCCACAGGCAGCGAGCAACGTTTAGACCGCATGGGNCGNAATAATCTCCTCCCCAACGANGATGCGAAATACGAGAGATTTGTTCAAGACCTCTCTGCTGGAATTCTGATGGCACGTCAGGGACTTCCTGCAAGCCTTTCAAAAGAAAGTATGCAACATATTGACTATTGGAAACGAGAGATCAAGGAAAATCCCAAACTGCTGGGACTGCTGGAGAAAGATGTCAACAATGCCGTTGAGTCCATCGATAAGCACATGCAGAAGCAGCTTGTCAAGTACGAAGAAATTCGTAAGGATTTGCCCCTNAAAGACCTGGCCGTCAGTGAGAGNCAATATCAGATTTCCACCGANTTGTCTAAGCTCCCAGATATAGATTCAAAAGAAATCGTCATTGTCAGAGATACAGCAAAAGGTTCAGCCGATGTCATTCTTCCTGAAGGAGCTTCTCTTGAAGACAACGTAGAGATCTCGGGCATTCGCAAAGATCGTATCAAAATAGCATTAGGACACGAGGGCATCACCGATGTCAAGTTCTATAATGCCGGTGGTGCTTTAGGACTCAAAGAGCCTGACGACTACTATAAGGATAAGACCGTCTCCGTAGATCGGTTGAAACAATATGAGTTCAGTCAGCATAGAGATATTGATGTAAAACCGCAGATTGCAGCAGCAGCCTTACCAAAGATTGAAATATTTACGCCAATGCGTGACGAAAAAGGACAATGGGCATTTTTCTTCAAGGCAGAGAAAGAACCCTCGTTCGCCATTTATCCCAATGACTCTCATAAGAAGTTATACTTCGATGTCAGAGGAACGGATAGGCAGCAGGAAATTCATCAAGCCCTTGCACAGAAATACTACGCTGTTGCCAAGGCACATCCAGAAATTAAGGTAGATCTTATCATGCCGAAAGTTCCCAATGTAGACATCAGCAAAATAGAGCGTCCTACCATCACTAAAGACAGGGAAAATCCCGACAAAAAATATGTNATGGCCACTGTAGACGGAAAATTCATGAAAAAGGAAATTTCTAAACAGCGATGGGACAGGATGTGGCTGGCGGATGATATGTCCGCCTACAAGAAAGCTATTGCAGCAGTTGCTTTCGCCCCTTTTCTGAAAGAAAATGTGCAGACCGAAAAATCTGCAGAGAATGGAAAGCAGTCTGTTGAGAATGGCCAACAGGAATCCGATATGAAAGAAAATAAAGTTGAAGGAACTTCACAATCANCTTCCGAAAAGGAAGAAGAGAATCAGTCCAATCTCAAACAGAAAGTACGTTCCCTTCATCTCAATTAACAAATTCAGTAACTATTCGACATGACATATTATTAAAAACATGGCCATATCAACTTCAGAATTCATTGCCAGATACGCACCCTATGCTATGGAGCAACAGGTCAAGTATGGCATCCCCTCCTCTGTCATTCTTGCTCAAATGGCCATTGAGAGTTCTTGGGGAACCTCGGCTCTCGCTCTTCACGACAACAATTTCTTCGGAATCAAGAAAGGCTCGTCTTGGACAGGTAGAGTAAGTTATTATGATGATGACCGTCCCCATGAAGCATTTCGGTCATACGATAACGTATCTCAAAGCCTTAGTGACCATTCCGCCATATTGCTTCAGCAACGCTATCTGAGAAATTGCCCGATCAATGACAGTACGGATCATTTAGGCTGGGCAAAAGGTATCAAAGCTGGTGGTTATGCCACTGCAAAGAACTACGTATCTCAAATAGAAAGCATTATCAGCGGATATGGTTTGGACAGATTTGATCGTATTGCCGTTCAACAGGCGCAACAGCATGGATTGCAGGTGGGATATATGCGAGGTCAGCAACCTGATCAAACGAAGGTTGCCCCCTCGGGCATTTCACTCACACCCTTACAAGGACATTGGTGCATGCCCATTAACTTAGAAGGTTTGAAAGTAACGGGAGAATATGGAGAGAAACGCACAGGTCACCATCATGGAGGCATCGATCTTGGCACCAACGGTAGGTATCTTCCCATTTACGGTACTGAAGACAATGGTACAGTCATTGCCGTNAANCCCAACAACGGTGCAGCTGGCAATATGATTACNGTAGAATATCANCGAACGGACGGTACTCGCCTTCAATGCACTTATATGCACCTTAGNGAGATCGGAGTAAAAGTCGGTGATGCGGTGAATGCGGGAACACAGTTGGGATATTCAGGAAATACTGGACGCTCCACGGGGCCACATCTTCATTTTGAGACCAAGTTCTATAATGCACAGGGTACACTTCAAAGCTATGATCCTGTAGAATATCTTGCCGAACTCTCATTCCGTGGGAACCTCCCCGGCACATTGAATAAGGGCGGTCAAGACTTGATGACACGCTATTCCTCTCAAATGGGGTATACCAATGCGCCTTCAGAAATACGGGAATCCCCAATGGATAATTCCCAGATGCAGATGTTGCTTGCTCACATCACAAATTCCGACGATCCTGACCGATGGTTGGAATACTTGATGAATAAAAATGGTGACANTGCAGGGCTTTCTGGCGGTGGCAATCCCATCTCCAATCTTATCTCATCTCTTTTCATGGGCATCCTAACACTTGCCCAAGACTTGCAGGGAGATGATAATATGAAAGATNTGCAAGCGTCCAAAGAGGCAAATGAAANCAANGAGACCAAAGAAGCCGCTTCTATTAGAAGNGACAGAGAAAGTGTCGATGTCAAGCAACTTGCGCAGACAGCCTCTTTGAATTTCGACAGCGACCTGCCAGAAGAGCAACAAGCAAACAACATCAAAAGAGCTTAACTATCTTATTATAATAATTATCGATATGATTAAATGCAATGTTACAGCCTGTGGAATCATAAGTAATTCTGCAGTTGAAAAGCAAAACAAGGAAGGTCATTCCTTTATTTCCTTCACTATCACCATCCCNATTGCCGGCAGCGATGGAAGCGGAGCCGAGCTTCANGTTTTCGTTTCCGCTCCNGGCAATAAAGACACTGTTGAGCAGTATTCCACGGGTCGTAGAGTAANAATTAGCGGTACGCTTTATATCAGGCGNATAGATGACCGAACCTATTACAATCTCCGTACTGATGATGAAATAGAAATTGTAAAGTCTACTGATGAAGACTCACTCAAGGGTTCTATTGATTTCAAAGGCAAGATAAAAGGCGAGATAACAGAACGAACCAACAAGCACGGAAACAAGTTTCAAACTTTTTCTGGGGTGTCGCAGGACAAGGATGGAGAAAAACGTGGCTGGCTTTGGGTTCGTTTCCTTGTACCGAAACCNATACAGCAGGATTTTTTCAANCCCGATGCCTATGTGGAAGTCAAGGGAGAGTTGTTATTCCATATATATCAAGGCAATGTTAACATAGAATGCCGTACAAGCAGTGTTGAGCCTTGGGAGTTAACTTCCACACATACAGAATAGCCGCCATAATTTTATATTTTACATAAGCACTGGCATTATAGAGNGTTGACACAATCAATTCTTTATAAGCCAGTGTGTTTATTCCATATTAAACTCTGACAAGTATATGATTGAAAGCGATAACCCATCAGGAATCTTCAACAAGCGTTTGTTAAGTGGGTGGAGCAGGATATTTAGCAACAAACAAGATAACAAAAGCAAAACAGACAGTGGAAAAGGACAAAAACATGGCAACTTAAAGCCTTTTCCGCCCAATCATTTTTTCTCCAAGGAAGAACTTATTTTTTTGTCGAAGAATCGTGCGCAATGCACCCTTCTTCAAAGTTGGGCAGTGGAGAAAAGCCTTTGGGCAAAATCGCAGTCCAAAGGACAAGATANAAACGACCCGCAGTTTTTCCCNCCTGTTCAATGGCAGGATGGGTTGATGAGTACATGGATAGATTCAAGGGCAACTCCAGACAGCATAGATCAACAAGCCGATCGTCTATGCCGATTGCAGCTTGAAGGTTATGAATTAGAATCCGACTTNGTAAGGATGATAGACGCAAGAGCTTGCAGAAGTCTTCNGAACAACCTTTTTACAAAGGAAACGGGGCGTGACGGCAGCAAACAGTTTATTTGGGTAAAATCCATTGTCGACAAACCCGGTATGGATTTAGCTTTATCTCTATATCATTATAGCAAAATCAGCCATTACCATGATTCTGAAGAAACCGTCCCATACAAAAAGTTCAAATCACTGATTGAANATAAGAAAATAATCGCTCTCGATAAAGACGAGCAGCATCAATGGAACGAAGAAGCCAAGGTGAGGGATATGGCGGAGGAAATGTTTGCAGAATCAGTTTCCCTAATGAAAAAAAATAATATTTGTCAAGGCATGTTCCCTGCCAACGATTCTATTGGTGTCAGCTCTATCGATGGGAAGAATTTTTATCCAATAGCATGGTCGCTTTCAGGTGAAACGATCGTATTAGACTTTGATCCTAATGTTTTCGTAGACAGAAGTNCCCGTTTGATTACGCCCAGTAAATCTTACCAATTTATAAATATACTGACCTACATCAANGAAGCCATAAGTGAGCAAGATGGCGGTCGGGAATTGCTGACCTTTGTCAGGGCATTCGGNAAAGAATTTTGCGGAGACAAAGTATTATCATCTATGAAGCATCCTTTTTGCGAAATAAAAGGTATAAGAATAGACCGTGTTGTGGCAAAGGCTTCAGATACGATAGTCGCCTTCAACAATGCCACGTTGAAAACCGTGACACTCTCTTCTGAAGACAGAGCGACCTTGCTGAAAGCAGTTATTGTTCATTCGGATATGCTATTTGCGAAGTTAATGTCCGATATTCAGAGAACACAGGACGAAACNGTAANAAAAGTATTACAGGATAATATTGAACAAATCTACCGAGAATTGTCAGTATACAATATCGATGACAATTATCAGACCTTGGATGAGCTGTGGGAGCATATCACCTCTATGTNCGGTGTGAGTCGGAAGACCACAAACGTTGAACCCACATCAANATCTTCCAAAAAAGATGCGCCCTCACAGCCATTGCCGGATGGAACAGGAGAGCATTCGGGNCAAATTCAAAAAGAGTCGCAAACCATTCCAGAGCCTGTTGATGGGAGTGTTGATGAAACGGATATGCCTAATCAGTCAGCGGAAGAACAACCAGTCGATCAAGNTGTAAAGTCCATACCAGAAGGCTATATCCGGTTAGCATCTTCTTCAAAAGGCAGATGGCATACGCCAGAAATGTTGCGACGGGAAGCCTATCGAGCTTATGGGAAGTTATTAAGCACCAAACTCAAAAAGCAGCTTGAAAATGACGACAATCCTTGGGTGTCAAAGCAAATGATGATTCCCAGAGATGCTAATGGCACCTTTTTTACAGGCTCGAATGCTATTATGCTTGCGCTATGGATGGAAGAACAGGGATTTGAGCTTCCCTTCTTTATTACAGAAGACGAACTAAGGACAAAAGGTCTCGGAATTTTACAAGACGCAGAGNGCCTTTTCATACTTACAAAGACAGAAGTGTCAAGAGTGTACAATATAGCCCAAACCACCTTTCCCATTATCCAAAAGCGTTCTTATGAATCTCTTAAATTGAACATGATAGCGGCAGAGCGAAGGAAAACAGCTGGGTATCAGTTTCTTGATTCCAGCAATTTCTATAAAATCGCATTGAAGTTTGACGGCACTCCTGGCCTATCCNTTTATGACAATATCGAAAAAGTCATACATATAGCTCCGAAAGANAGTTTTGAAATCGAGGATGACTATTATCGTGATTTGACCGTTGCAATGGTAGAAAGCACCCGTGATGTCGATTTTGATACACTCCGCCTTGATAGTTTCCTCTTTGAGAATTTAGTTTCCCATTTGGGTAGTGGTATTATCAGCCAGAGCTGCCGTTTCGATGCGACCAATCCAGAATACTCTCAAATATGGAGAGAACGGTTGGAAAACAACCCCGAATACACAAANAATATCATGGAACAGGCAGANGCAGCTTCAAGCCAAGTCCTCGAATCAGCCTTAGCATAGANAAAGTCAAANGTCAGTCCCACAAAAAAGCNGATATAACAAAGNCGGNTTGCAATCCCTGCAAACCGCCTTCCAATACAGCTTATGATACAATTTGTTGTTATCCTTGTTCCGCCTTATCAACNGCTTGGATGATAGTTTTTTTTATGGTGTCATAATCCAATCTTATTGGGTGAACGTGACC
>NZ_JRPQ01000203.1 GCF_000762405.1 Hoylesella timonensis S9-PR14
CTTACGAAAAAGAAAAAGGTAAAGATGGAGATTTNACCTATCANGAAACNGCAGANGAATATGGCAAAACACTATTGAATGGTGTTGAAGACATTCTTCCACGTGTAAAAGGCACTATCTATATGGATCAATGGGGTGAGAAAAGCCTNACAGCTAAAATTGACGGTNTNGTAGAAGTCNTTGTATCAAGATATATTCCCGATACACTCTCTGCATGGGTTGATGCAATGCCAAAAGAAGAAACACATGTCAATATGCAAAGCTCCTACACAAGTAAAAGCGTTGATATTGCAGCAGCCTANATATTTTCTGCAGTTTTATCACAAAAGGNAGGNCAGCAAATTACCTTATCNTTCTCCGATGACAAGCAAAGCTGGAAAACCATAGATGAAGTTNACNAGGCCAAGCAGGAAGGACTTCTCTCAGTTGGAGAGTTTGAAGCCCTTTCAGCTTTGGAGTCNTCCAAAGGAATACCTGAAGAAGGCATAATACCNAATGCTATATCCACATTAAAAAATAGAGTACGAAATTCAGAATACTTTGGCTACGATCTTAAAGAGGGAGTAAAAGAAGCTATAGACATTTTNGANTCAGGCAAGATTACGGCAGCCTACACTGTCACGGATAAANACGAGGAANCCNAAACTGTNTCTTTGTCTAAACCAGAAGAACTTGATAAATCTCCACAAGAAGAACCATATTCTGTTTTTGAAATAGAAAATGCGGTGGCTTATGGTACAATAAGCAAATTAGAGTATATACAAATGATTCCTCTTGAAGGGATAAAAGAGAGGTATAACAGTTATTGCAATCAGCATAAAATTGACAGTCAAAAAGAAGAAAGTGCCNTTGCCTTTTTAGATTATGTAAAATATAATAATTTGTCTGCAAAATGGTGGCCTGAAACTTCACAGCCCGAGGAAGTTCAGGAGAACGTTTCNCTTTCAGAAGACAGTAACCCTGCAACGAATGTAGCAGGTATTGCAGAGAAAATNATGGAAGGAGGACACGTTTCTAAAGAAGTAGCCGAAAAGAAAGCTGCTGTCATTGCCGAAGCCCAGCAATCTGCCGTAGAAGAAAAGAAGCAGAAGATTGAACAAGCCAAGCAAACTGCTGCCAAAGCTCGAGAAGATGAGCGTCGACGTGAAGTTGAAGAACAGAAACGTAGAGAAGAAGAGAATAGAAAAGAGGAAAAAGAAAGCGGTTATACTTCAAAGATCTTCTTACATGCCGCCCTACTGCTTGGTGCGTTAGAGCTTGCCAAGGGTAATAAAGGAATTTGGATGAACAAGGCCGGCAAGAGCAACGCAGAATTTCTTTGGGCAAAGACACCAATTACTCCGTATAACAATCTGATGATGAACCTTC
>NZ_JRPQ01000204.1 GCF_000762405.1 Hoylesella timonensis S9-PR14
TTGTTGTCTTTGGAGTTGACTCCTCCTTTGAAAAAACAGACGTTGCTGGGCTTGGATATGGGGTATTTCCGANTGAAGGCCTTCCTGAAGTAAGACCATCTAAGAGATTACTCATTGCATCGGGATCGATTGTCTTTTTCATTGTATTCTGGCTTATTTTATTTCCGTTTTGCTTAATAGTTCCTCTGCGAACGCTCTGTAATCAACTGCTCCATTGCTCTTTGGNTCATAGTCNACGATATTGATGGCTTCCAATGGAGCTTCNGCGACCTTGATGTTCTTTCNTATCTTTGTNATAAATACNTTATCTCCNAACTTGGCTCTAAGTCCAGTTTCTATCTGTTTGCTCAAATTGGACTTTTCCCAACGAGTAAGCAAAATACCTGCAATCTCGATCTTTGGATTTAGTTTCTGCTTTACCATTCTGATAAAGTCGCTAATCATTGTTAATCCTTGGAAGGGCAGCACCTCCGCAAGGAGAGGTATAACAACTAAATCTGATGCGGTAACAGCGTTAAGTGTGAGTAATCCTAAAGACGGAGGACAATCAATTAAAATGTAGTCGTATTCCGCTATCTTCTCTTGTAGTATATCTGTAAGGATATGTTCTCTGGCCATGACGGAGGCAAGCTCAAGGTCAGCGGAAGCAAGACGCAGGGAAGAGGGAACGATGTCAAGATTCTCTGCAATAGGGAAAATAGATAATCGGTAGGATTCTCCTCTGCAAGAAGCGGTAAGGGCATCGTAGATGGTTCTGTCAACTTGCTCTCCCTTTAATAGGGAGGAAGTAAGATTGCTTTGCGCATCCATGTCTACTAATAATATTTTTTTACCTAAGGAGGCAAGAATAGAGCCTACACTGGCTGTTGTAGTAGTCTTGCCAACCCCTCCTTTATGGTTGGCAAATGAAATGATGGTTGCTTGATGTTGCATGTCTTTATTATTTTATGTTCATTTTCATCTATGCTTATTGCCATATTTTCGTATATATGTATTGTCGTATATATGTATAGACGTATATACGTATATACAACTGCAAAGATAAGTAATTAATTTTGTTTTACCTTACTTTTCGTGTTAATTCTTTTGTAAAAAGCCATTTTTTGACTTGTTATTCGCTTCACATCAAATATACATATCATTGGATGATGATTCTGTGTTATATGTTCAACCCCAAGTCCTTCCAATTTGACTTTTTGATAAAACCTTTCATAATTCTCCAACTACCCTGTGACGGAAACGGATCATAATTGATCAGGGAGTCTGCAAACGATGTATAAAAGGACTCTGCTTCCTGGCTGTCATTAAAGACTCCTTTTCCACCAAATAGACGATGGGCAGCACGTTTTAACTGACCAATATTATAACCTGGGTATAATACTGGTTCCAACCTCATTTTTCTGAATATTTTTATAGCAATTCTTCCTTTCATGGCATTTTTTATATGGAGTATTTTTATTGGTTCATTCTTGTTCTTCCTGATCGGCTGACGTAAAGAGTTTCCGATAGGAACGATACTTCTTCTCTTCATAGGCTAAATCTTCCTCGTAATGCTCTGCATCTTGATACCAGTTCCTGAAACAGGCTGGACATAGCCAGTAATTCAATACGGCGACATAATAGCCTGTATGCGGTGTATGACCACAACGGTCGCAGACACCAACAGCTCCAAAACGTGCTGTCTTGCTTAATAGTTCCGTTCTGTCAATCTTCAGGACTCGAAATCCTTTTTCATTTTCTACTGTTTCCATGTTTCTCCTTTCAGCCTCTATTCCACATCAACCTCATAATTCCAATCAATGGCATCGTCTTCATGAATATGGTCGGAAAGCCACTCGAAGGCTGTTCCTACCTGCTTATCGTCCACAAAGTCGCAGTTCATTTCTCCACGGTCTGCTAAGTTTTGCAGAGCTTCGTACACTTCGTCACTAACTTCCACATTGCCTAAGCCTACCGTGTATTTAACCCTTACTGTTAAATCCTTTATTGTCTTCATATATCAACTTTTATTGGTTATTTTACTTCTCCTTAAATTGTGGTATTTCGCACCAGTGCGTAACAAGCAATTCGGGCAATTCCTCATCATACCTCTTTATACTTCCGTCTTCAAAACGTATAAGTATATCTACATCATTAGGGATTTTGTCCCTTGATATTTCGTGCCAAGAGTTAGCAGGGAATTTCTTGTAGAATTGCAGCATATCTCTGCATTTGCACTTAATCGTTGCAACATTATGAGAAACATTGCCTGACGTTGTTTTTTCACAAACTCCTATGATGCTTTCTAATGTAGCAATAAAAGTATTATCTATTTCTTTTTGAGTTGTCATAATATAAAATCCTCTTTCGTTATAAATCCGTGATTTTCCATGAGAAATATGACATTATCGATGCTTATTTCACTTCCTCTGTAAACAATAAAAATCTCATCGCCACCACCTATTGATACGATAGGCTCGTCATCTTCAAAACCACTAAAAATTAAATGCGTCCCTATTTTTTGCAAACAACAACGTAATTCATTCGCAGTGATTTCCGCTTTCTTTATTGCTTTTCTTAATTTTGTCATGATTGTTGCTTTATAAGTTCTTCAATTAGTGCATCAGCGTAAAATATTGCATGTTTCGCACAATACTCCTGTACTGTTATATCGTTTACTTCTTCACCAAGACCTCTACCTTGCCAAAGAATTTCCTTAGTAGACGTAGCGGTAAAAGGTAGAATATCCTTTGCTGTCTCTTATCTTCGCAGTTCCCAGTCAATAGGTTAATGCTAAGAACTACTCTTGTCTACATCTGCATTGAAAATGTGTTGCATATCTTTTCTTTTGCTCATATACTTATTATTAATCAGCAATCACGTCAAGAACCTCGTCACCGTACAAGTTCTCTCTCATATAATCGAAAACTTCCGTGATCATGTCTTCGTTGAAGATTATTCCCTCTTCCTTTAGTCTTAAAAACAGATTTTCTCGTGTCATAGTTCCTTCTTTTTTTCTATTCAATCGAGTTTCGTTATTAACTTATATACATATAGTAATATATACAGCTATACGCTTGCAAAGATATATAAATAATCCCGTTTAGCAAAATAATTACCTTATATTATTTTGTAATTAGTTATTTATGCCTAATATTACTTGCACAGGTTTTTCAAACAAACATAATTGTTATTGATTGTTTATCCTTTTCTTATTATTACTTCGTGTTTCTTTCCGATGTTCTGCATCATAACGATTGTGACACCGTTGGCATAAAGCACGGAGATTTTCAGGGCTGCAATGCTCTGGAGTATGGTCAAGGTGAGCTATCGTCAAGACAATCCTTGCCATATGTTTCGTGCGCTCGTTGTAGCGATAGGTATGGTTTTCCACGCCACAGAACTCACAGCAATTGTGCGCACGTTCAAGAATGGAAGTTCTAATCTGCTTCCAGTTACTCGGGTAGCGTAATTTATTTTCGGGTTTGATGGGCATATCATTTCTCCTATTTATCGTTATTTACTATTTTTATTTATTGCTGTCCGGTAAAAATTTGTTTTCTTTTATGTTAAACATTTCTTTACAGACATCCTCTGCTATTTTCCGGGCTTCTTTCTTGGAAATGTATTGGTCATCGC
>NZ_JRPQ01000205.1 GCF_000762405.1 Hoylesella timonensis S9-PR14
TTGTTGTCTTTGGAGTTGACTCCTCCTTTGAAAAAACAGACGTTGCTGGGCTTGGATATGGGGTATTTCCGANTGAAGGCCTTCCTGAAGTAAGACCATCTAAGAGATTACTCATTGCATCGGGATCGATTGTCTTTTTCATTGTATTCTGGCTTATTTTATTTCCGTTTTGCTTAATAGTTCCTCTGCGAACGCTCTGTAATCAACTGCTCCATTGCTCTTTGGNTCATAGTCNACGATATTGATGGCTTCCAATGGAGCTTCNGCGACCTTGATGTTCTTTCNTATCTTTGTNATAAATACNTTATCTCCNAACTTGGCTCTAAGTCCAGTTTCTATCTGTTTGCTCAAATTGGACTTTTCCCAACGAGTAAGCAAAATACCTGCAATCTCGATCTTTGGATTTAGTTTCTGCTTTACCATTCTGATAAAGTCGCTAATCATTGTTAATCCTTGGAAGGGCAGCACCTCCGCAAGGAGAGGTATAACGACTAAATCTGATGCGGTAACAGCGTTAAGTGTGAGCAATCCTAAAGACGGTGGACAATCAATTAAAATGTAGTCGTACTCCGCTTTCTTCTCTTGTAGAATATCTGTAAGAATATGCTCTCTGGCCATGACGGAGGCAAGCTCAAGGTCAGCGGAAGCAAGACGCAGGGAAGATGGGACGATGTCAAGATTCTCTGCAATAGGAAAAATGGTTAATCGATAGGAATCTCCTCTGCAAGAGGCGGTAAGGGCATCGTAGATGGTTCTGTCAGCTTGCTCTCCCTTTAATAGGGAGGAAGTAAGATTGCTTTGTGCATCCATGTCTACTAATAATACTTTTTTACCTAAGGAGGCAAGGATAGAGCCTACACTGGCTGTTGTAGTAGTCTTGCCAACCCCTCCTTTATGGTTGGCAAATGAGATAATTGTTGCTTGTTTGTTCATATCGGTTGATTTATATTCTTTATATATACGTATTCTCGTATTTCTTTATTGGTTTATATACATATAGTCATATATACAGCTATACGCTTGCAAAGATACATAATATATTTTATTTATCAAAACTTTTTTATATAATTATTTTGTATTACAGGATTTTATACATTTATTTATTAACTTGAAGATTCCACAAAGTATTTGGGCAAGGAACAACTTGCTGACTCTCCTGCACTTTCGTAGATATAGATGTAAGCCTTTTGCAGAAGTACAGTATGGTTTATCTACCATGAGTAGGAGCAACAAGCAGGTGGCAACAAAATAAAAGGTTTTACCTGATTGTGATTGCCCAGCTCCAATGTCTGTTTGATTATTGTTCAGATTCTTCATAATTTTATTATTGTATTTGTCTGTTCAAACTAATATTTTGACCATCCTTCTGTCCATATAGCACTCCCTCAAGCATCAAATCCTCCTTTGTTTTTCTTCCCTTAAAATCCTTTTTGATATAAAAAGAATCCTTGCCGAGAAATTCTTCGATGGCTGCTGTATGGCAGACCATAAGACCTGTTTCATCTGATGTAGGTTTACGACTCTCAAAGTTGTCTTGTAATCCTACCACCGCACCTATAAAATAAGAATGTAGAAACTTCCTTTTTCCACCATCTGTAAGTCTACGTCCTTCTTGGCGGAGCTGATATTCAAACTCAGCTTTTCTTCTTGGTGCAAGACTTGTAAATGTAGAAACAAGATAGTCGTAGAGAGTTTTTACCACAACCACATTGTCTTCTTGTCCAACGATTATCATATGTTGACAGGAAGGTATCGCTAAAGCTCTGCAATAGTTATTCTCTGTAATCAAAGCAAGAAGATTTCTCTTCCATTGGCTCCCGTAAGGGCTACGATAGGTAATTTCGTCCGATGCGGTAATGTTCAATGTTTCCCTCTCTTCATCTGAAATATCCCCCAGTGAAAGGTTGTATGTTGTAAGCAGCCTGTGTACTGCATTAGCTGCAGCATACGCCTCTCCTTCATTACCCAATGATTCTGCGGAATTCTGAAGCCTTAATAGCTTTTTGATTTTCTCCAGTATTTTATCATCACTTTTCATTTAGCTTTTAATTTTAATTATATGTCAAAATATAATGTTTTTGGAGGGAGGCATGACGATGTTTCCATCCAAAATTTATGTCTAAAATCTATTGCAGGATATTTTTTCTTCAAAACAAACATAATTGTTATTGATTGTTTATCCTTTTTTTATTATTACGTCGTGTTTCTTTCCGATGTTCTGCATCATAACGATTGTGACACCGTTGGCATAAA
>NZ_JRPQ01000206.1 GCF_000762405.1 Hoylesella timonensis S9-PR14
AAAAAGGGGTTACGAATTGAAGGTAAACAACTGTGTCATAGGTTTTTATTCTTCATCTTTCATTTTTCTGCATCGCTCAGGAATACTTGTTCATCTGTACCTTTGCAAGCAAAGGAAATTTAGAAAAAACGACAGAAAAATGAAGGAAAACAAACTCAAAGTATCGTTCTTCGTTCAGGCGAAACGAACCGACAAGAAAGGACTTGTGCCTGTCATCGGGCGCATCTCAGTTGGCAGAACCCATTCGGGCTTCTCCACCAAGTGTAAGACTCCGCTCACTCTTTGGGACAGCCGTAAGCAACGGCTCATCGGTAAGAGCAGCATGGCTGTGTCCGTCAATCAGAAACTCGGCGAATGCACCGCACTCATCCACGCACGCTTTCACGAACTCAGTGAAAGGAAAGAAACTTTCACAGCCACAGACGTGAGAGATGCCTATCAGGGGCAAATCCACTGTCAAACCTTGCTCTTGGAGAGTTTTGGGGAGTATCTCACACTGACAAAGGAACGTATCGGTATCGACCGAGCCTTAAAGACGTTCAAACTCCGTACCTACCAACTCTCCCTGCTCCGTGAGTATGTGCAGAAGAAGCACAAGGTAAGCGAAATTCCCCTTTCACAGTTGGACAAAGCCTTTATCGAGGGCTTCGAGTATTATCTCACCATTGACCGAAAGCTGAAACGCAGCA
>NZ_JRPQ01000207.1 GCF_000762405.1 Hoylesella timonensis S9-PR14
AAAAAGGGGTTACGAATTGAAGGTAAACAACTGTGTCATAGGTTTTTATTCTTCATCTTTCATTTTTCTGCATCGCTCAGGAATACTTGTTCATCTGTACCTTTGCAAGCAAAGGAAATTTAGAAAAAACGACAGAAAAATGAAGGAAAACAAACTCAAAGTATCGTTCTTCGTTCAGGCGAAACGAACCGACAAGAAAGGACTTGTGCCTGTTATCGGGCGCATCTCCGTAGGCAGAACCCATTCGGGCTTCTCCACCAAATGCAAAACTCCGCTTGCTCTTTGGGACAGTCGTAAGCAAAGGCTTATCGGCAAGAGCAGCATGGCTGTGTCCGTCAATCAGAAACTTGGTGAATGCACCGCACTTATCCACACACGCTTTCACGAACTCAGTGAAAGGAAAGAAACTTTCACCGCCACAGACGTGAGGGATGCCTATCAAGGACAAATCCACCGCCAAGCCCTGCTCTTGGAGAGTTTCGGGGAGTATCTCACACAGACAAAGGAGCGTATAGGCATTGATAGAGCTTTAAAGACATTCAAACTCCGTACCTACCAGCTCTCCCTGCTCCGTGAGTATGTGCAGAAGAAGCACAAGGTAAGCGACATCCCACTCTCACAGCTGGACAAAGCATTTATCGAGGGCTTCGAGTATTATCTCACCATTGACCGAAANCTGAAACGCAGCA
>NZ_JRPQ01000208.1 GCF_000762405.1 Hoylesella timonensis S9-PR14
CTATTTTGAAGATTTTAGATGGTCGTTTTTTGGTAAAATAATAGGACAAAAACAATGATTTTCTTTACCAAAATATGGCAAGGGAAAAAAGACTTTCCTCTTTCATTGAAGCGTAATTGTTGTTACACTCAATGAAGCAAATGAGATAAACAAAGAACTCAAACCACACGATTCGTCTTTCGAGTTAGATTGATTGTTGAAACAAAAGGAAAAGATTCTTTTTACAATCAACAACCTTTCTTAAAGGGAAGAACCGTGTACCACTTCTATCATATGATGAGGAAAGATGAGTATATCATCTTAATATGTGAAGCGTTTTATGTGAATAGTCTAAAATGAAAGATTTTCCAAATAAGAAAGACGCATTCACACGAGGTTCTTGATCATTAGTCAAAATAAAATCAAGTAAGTATCTATTTTGAGATAATTCCATACTTACTCCTTCGCATAGCCCACACTTCTTCATCTTTAGTTTATGGGCAATATCTCCTCTCTCCTTTTCTATTTCTCTTGTAGCTTTTATTCCAAAAGTTTTGGGAAGGTTATTGCTCCAACTACCTGTATCAAAAAAGATACGGGTCTTCTTCCCTTCTATCTTACCCTTAAAGTATATAGAATTCAAACCGACATCTCTATAGTCGTCATGATTTTTCCATTTAATGCGTATTGAACTTCCTTTTTTAGGAACATCGCTACGCTTCATCATACGAGTATTTAGATCGAAACACCAAATTTCCTTCTTTAAGAAATCTCCTCCCAAGATAAATTTGGGCGCAAGATGTAGAAATTTACCAGCTAAATCAACCACAAAACATCGCACCTTAGGATATGAAATGCCAGCAATAGAAACAGAGTCTATATTAAAATCGAAAGATTTGATGCGCTTGCCTGCAGTGTTCCCGATAGTAGCATTACTCCCTGTTACTACGACATGGCAGGAATCAACTGCATAAGTAGAATCTATAAGACAGACAGAAGCACCAGTATCTATTAAGGCTGAAACACTTCGAGAGTTCCCATTATGTGATACAGTGACATTAGTGTACATGAAGTCTCCTTTAAGGAGTAATGAATTTTGAGCATATAAATTAAGCGTGAATATCACAAGCATGCTACAAATAAACAGGAACCGAGATTTCATATCGATAAAATAATTAGATTGATAATAATATAATGATGATGATTTTGAGAATACAAATTTCGATAACAAAGTTAATCATTTATTGACAGGTAACATAGAACAAACAGCAAAAACTGTTAAGTATGTTAGGAGAGATGCTCTCCCACGCTCCTATCCCTATTGACCCATTGCATAAAGCCCCTTATAGTATGTAAATAAAAGTGTTATCTACATGCTATAAGGGGCTTACCTTTATGTTTGAATCTCAATATCAGGAATAAGTAGGAAAGACATGTGTGATACATCATCTTATCAAACTCGCTCTCTGATATTGACAGCTGTTACATGCGCTCTTTCAACAAGGCAGGGATTTCGCAGGTTTCGCGAGCCACTGGCACGCCTGCGGCTTCAAAGGCAGCAATCTTTTCGGCTGCCGTTCCCGAACCACTGGAAATAATGGCACCCGCATGTCCCATTTGTTTGCCCTTCGGAGCTTCGCGCCCAGAGATGAAAGCCACCACTGGTTTGGTCACATGTTGCTTGATATAGTCGGCTGCACGCTCTTCTGCGTCGCCACCAATCTCACCAATAAGGGCGATACTGTCTGTCTCTGGGTCGTTTTGGAACATCTCCAACAAGTCTTGGAAATACAAACCAACGATAGGATCACCACCTACACCTACTGCGGTAGACTGTCCAAAGCCGGCAGCAGTGAGGTCGGCAACCACCTGATAGGTCAATGTTCCACTACGACTAATTACACCCGTGTGTCCCTTCTTAAAGATATTGGTTGGCATAATGCCCACCATACTTTCTTCAGGAGAAATCAATCCCGGGCAGTTAGGACCTATCAACTTGGCTCCTTTGTCGGAGATGTAACGATAAGCCTCAACAACATCAAGCGTTGGCACGCCCTCTGTAATACAAATAATCAACTGAATGCCGGCATCGGCAGCTTCGAGCATGGCATCTTTGGCAAAAGCTGCTGGCACAAAAATCACCGAAGTGTTGGCACCCGTAGCTTTCACTGCGTCTTTTACCGTATTAAAAACAGGAATCCCTGCAACCTCTTGTCCAGCCTTGCCAGGCGAAGTTCCACCTACCACATTGGTTCCGTACTCCTTCATTTTCGTGGCATGGAAACTGCCATCGCGTCCCGTAATTCCTTGGACAATTAACTTTGTATTGTGATTAATTAATATACTCATCGCTTTATAGATTTAACATGGTTAGATATCTTATTTGTTCATGCACTGTTGAGCCAACTCTACAGCTTTTTTACCAGCCTCGCTCATGGTCTTAGCCACATGGAATTTGGTTCCTTTCAACAGCTCGCGACCCTCCGCTTCATTGGTACCAGTGAGTCGGATGACGATTGGCATGTCAGTATCGAGCATCTTAAACGCCTCGATTAATCCCTTGGCTACGTCGTCGCAACGCGTGATACCACCAAAGATATTGATGAGAACCACCCGTACATGACTGTCACTGAGCAACAGTTTCATCGCCTCGACAATCTTCGTAGGATTAGAACTACCGCCAATATCCAAGAAATTGGCAGGGTTGCCGCCATACAGCTTAATCATATCCATGGTTGCCATTGCCAATCCGGCACCGTTCACCATGCACCCAATCTCACCACCAAGGTTGACATAACTAAATCCTTTGTCTTTAGCATCCTGCTCCTTGCGCTCTTCTGCCGTTGGCTCAAAGAGCTCGAAAACATCAGGATGACGATACAAGGCATTGTTATCGAAAGTCATCTTGGCATCAATCGCCTTCACCTCTCCACTCTTGGTCACTACTAATGGATTGATTTCTGCCAACGAAGCGTCTTTCTCTTTGAAGAGACGGTACAGATTTTGGAAAACTGGAACGGCTTGTTTCACTAACGCTTTGTCATCGAAAAGACAAAAAGCAGCTTCTCTTGCCAAGTAATCGGGCATACCAATGAGCGGATCAATAGGTATCTTATGAATTTTTTCGGGGGTATTTTTAGCAACCGATTCGATGTCCATACCACCCTCACGACTTAACATCAGAATGGCAGACTTTACTTTTCGGTCGATGACAATACTTACATAATACTCTGACGCAATATCAATAGCCTCGCCTACCAAGATACGATCGACGGTAAAGCCTTTGATATCCATACCTAAAATCTGAGAAGCATATTCTTTCAGTTGTTCTTCTCCTTTAGCAACCTTCACGCCGCCAGCCTTTCCACGACCACCTGTATGCACTTGTGCCTTTACAACTGCACGCTCTGACCCTAAGGATTGGTAAGCTGATACGGCCTCATCGACCGTCCGACACAATACACTCTTGTCTACTGGCAAATGGTACTGTGCGAACAAGGCTTTCGCCTGATATTCATGAACCTTCATGGCAATTTGTTTTGTTAGTAAATAGTTTTGTTAACTTTGCAAATATAAATATATTTTCTAAGGGACACAAAAAAAATCAAAATAATCAAACATTTTTATATTTCAATTGCAATTGGGTTAAGATAGCTTATCATCAGTCAGCCCAAGAATTGATTTTTGAAACAAGATTAAACCTTTCGATGAGAAATACATCAAAAGAACATAACGCATCAATTATTTTTTTGAAGTTACACTGATGAAACGAACGCTATTTTTATTATTGATATTATTCATTACTTCCATTGCTGCAATAGGTCAAAAACGAAAGGTTACAGGAACCCTCAAGGATAAAGATACGGGAAATCCGATGACACAAACGACTATTCAATTATTAAAATTGGATAGTACTTTTGTCATCGGAACACTGTCAAACGAGCAAGGGAAATTTATATTAACCGTACCCAAAAACGGTAAATATATCCTGAAGATATCGAGTGTCGGTCACAAAGTCCTCTTTAAGAATTTCCATTTGTCGCAAGACAAGAACCTTGACTTAGGAATTATCAACATGCAAACAGATGCAGTCTTGTTAAAAGGAGCCACAATTACAGGGCAAGCCATGAAAGTTGTGGTGAAGGAGGACACATTTATCTATAATGCTTCTGCTTATCGGACACCCGACGGAGCGGTTGCAGAAGAATTAGTAAAGCGCATTCCCGGTGCACAAGTGGATGATGATGGGAAGATTACCATCAACGGAAAAGAGGTAAAAAAGATTTTAGTCGACGGAAAAGAATTCATGACGGGCGACACAAAAACGGCAATGAAGAATCTTCCAACCAGCGTCATAGAGCAAATAAGGACTTTCGACGAGAAGAGTGATTTGTCCAGAGTGACAGGGATTGATGACGGTAACGAACAAACAGTACTGGATTTTGGATTGAAAAAGGGAGCTAACAAAGGTTGGATGAGTAATGTAGATTTGGCATTAGGCACAAAAAATCGCTATGCGGAACGTCTCATGGCTGCTTATTTCAAAGCCAATCTGCGCATCATGGGATTTGGTAATGCAAACAATTCAAACGATATGGGCTTTGGCGGTCGTGGTGGAGGATTTGGAAGAAACAGGAATGGGCTTAATGCGCGGAAAATGACAGGCTTCAACATCAATTATGAAGAAAAAGAAAAATTGAAATTAAATGGAAGCATTCGTTGGAATCATTCAGATGATGACGTTGCCACCCGCACATCAATAGAAAACTTTGTTAGTAAAACAGGAGCTTTCTCCAACAACATCAACCAGAGCTATAACCGCAGAAATAGTTGGAACGCAAATATGAGATTAGAGTGGATGCCTGACACCATGACTAACATCATGTTTAGACCAAGACTGAGTTACACGGAGAACGACGGTAGAAGTTGGAGAAATTCGGCTTCGTTTCAAGACGATCCGTACTTGTATGTAACCGACCCACTTGCGCTGGAATCATTGGACGAGTTGGCTGAGAAAAACTTAGTCGTCAACAAGCGTCGCCTTCAAGCTGTGAATTATGGAAAGAACAAACAGTTAGGAGGCGCCTTGCAAATCAATCGGAAGTTTGATCAGAAAGGCAGAAATGCAACCCTTCGCGCCGATGCCTATTACACAGAAAATGACAATACGAACTTGTCGACGAACAATGTACACCTTTATAAAATAAAAGATGCACAGGGAAACGATTCCACTTATCAAACCAATCGGTACAATCTCACACCTACCAAGAATTGGAATTACAGTTTGCAAGCGACTTACAGTGAACCTCTGTGGAAGGCAACGTTCTTACAATTGAGTTATAAATTCAACTATAGCTATTACAAAAGCGACCGATCGACGTATGACTTCAGTAACTTAGGCGAGTCGTTCTTTCAAGACATCACACCCACGTATCGCAACTGGGACAGCTACTTAAGCAGACTTGAAAAGCCATACGAAACCTACGAGAATAGAGAGTTAAGCAGATTTTCTGAATATCAAAACTACACTCATGATTTGGAGTTGATGTTCAGAATGATTCGGGAAAAATATCACTTCAATGTAGGTATGATGTTACAGCCCCAAAAATCACATTTCATACAACATTATCAAAGCATCAACGCCGATACCACACGTACTGTCAACAATTTAACACCAACCTTGGGATTTAGATATCGATTCTCCAAGGTGAGTAACTTAAAGGTAGATTATCGAGGTTATACGTCACAACCAGCTATGACTGACATGTTGGACATTACAGATGATAGTGATCCGTTGAACATTACGAAAGGAAATCCAGGACTGAAACCGTCTTTCACCAATAACCTTCGAGCAACCTACAACAATTATATCAAAAAGTATCAACAAAGTGTCATGACCTTTTTGAACTATCAAACCACGAGCAATAGTATCAGTAGCAAAGTGACGTATGATGAAACCACAGGCGGACGAACCGTAAGACCTGAGAATATCAATGGAAATTGGAATATCAATGGTGGACTGATGTACAATCGTTCCATAGACACCACAGGTATTTGGAACATCAACACATGGACACAAGTAAGATATAATAACCGAGTGGGCTACCTTAGCTTGAACAACAAAGCCGATTCTGAGAAAAACACGACGCGCACATTAGGCTTGACAGAAAGACTCGCCATGAGCTTTCGCAATGACTGGTTAGAGGTAGAACTCGATGGAATGGTTAACTACGACCACACAAGGAATCAACTTCAAAGTAGGAACAACTTAGATACGTGGAGATATTCGTATGGACTCAATGTGAACATAACCGCTCCTTGGGGAACCAACTTGTCGACAGATATTCATCAAAATAGTAGAAGAGGATATAACGACCAGTCACTTAATACAAACGAACTCGTATGGAATGCTCAAATATCACATAGTTTCTTGAAGAAACGCAACCTGATTTTATCCCTCCAATTCTATGATATGCTGAACAATCAGAGCAACTTTACACGCTCCGTTGATGCCATTCGTCGCAGTGATACGGAATACAACAGCATTAACAGTTATGCCATGTTGCACGTCATCTACCGTCTGAACTTGTTTGGAGGCAAACAAGCACGCCAAGAAATGAATCGGAACGAACTCCGACATGGCGGACTACAGCATGGAAGAGGAAGTTGGAGAGACCAAAGAAGAGGACACTGGAATAGAGGAAGATATTGATAAAGGGTGAAATACCAAAGCATTAAAAGGCTTCAGTAATCACCTTTTCAATCACCGATGGGAAGTATTTCATTTCCAACTGATGCTCTTTTTCGGCAATGTCTTCAACGTTATCCGTTGAATCTAATGGAGTTCGATACTGTGCAATGATTTCTCCACCATCACAAACATCGCTAACCCAGTGTACAGTAAAGCCTGTTTCTGTTTCTCCAGCAGCCTTTACGGCTTCGTGAACATGATGTCCATACATTCCTTTCCCGCCGAATTTAGGTAAAAGAGCTGGATGAATATTAATCATACGCTTAGGGAAAGCGGCTATAAGAAAATTGGGAATCATCAATAAAAATCCTGCTAATACGATAAAATCAATATCATTACTTTGAAGAATAGGTAATAATATGGAAGCGTCATTGAAGTCCTTTTTGGGCACAATGATAGTAGGAACGCCTAAACGTTTGGCTCGCGTCAAGGCATAAGCATCGCTTTTGTTACTCAAAACCAGCGAAATTTGAATGGTCGTCGATTGAGCAAAGTATCGAATAATATTTTCACAATTGGTGCCATTACCGGAAACAAAAATAGCAACTCGATGAGGTCGAGCATGTAGAGCATTTAAGGACGAGGTAGATTTCATATTTTTATTCATTAAAAGAAAATAAACAACAGGTTATTCATCATCATCTTCATGATCCCAATCATCGATATCTCCAAATCCAAAGAGAGCAGGTTCGATGAATTCATCCATCTTTCGACGATCCTTTTTCGTGGGTCTTCCTGTGCCTCGAGCACGATTTACAAAACCGCTAATACGACTCATTTCCAACAATTCATATTGTTTTGGATCGGTAACATTCTCATAAATCTCTGGAATGAATTTAGCCCCCACGCGTTGTTCTATGGTCTTAAGCACCTTGAAAGAATAAACAACGGGTGGTTTTCTCACATCAATTTGCACACCGGGCTTGATGATATGACTTGGTTTCACATTCACATCATTAATTGTAACGCGATTATTCTTGCACGCATCAACAGCAATAGAGCGCGATTTGAATATCCGTGCCGCCCATAACCATTTATCAATGCGTGCCGATCCAGTATCCTTTACTCGCAAAGTCGATGCCTTAGCTGCATTTTCTGTCATTTGAAATGTCGTTAATCCGTTTTTTCAATGGGAGATTTTGAGGACGATGTATGCTTTCCCAACTGGTTAAATTGGTTCATGGTGATGTTGATACCTGCCAAAACAAAACTTTTTATCAGTTCAAGCGCAATATCAATGGTTGGTTGGAGTATCTTCTCTTCTTCACTTGAAAAGCGTCCTAACACCCAATCCACTTGTCCTCCACGCTGAAAATCACTCCCTATTCCCATACGAAGTCGTGGATAATTTTGACCAATAAGTTGTTGAATATGCCCTAATCCGTTATGACCACCGTTACTACCACTTGCCTTTAATCTAAATTCACCTAATGGAATCGAGATGTCATCAGAGATAACAAGGAGATTATGTTGCTCTATATTTTCCTTGTTTAACCAATAACGAACGGCATTGCCACTGAGGTTCATAAAGGTAGTCGGTTTCAATAAAATGACTTTCCGTCCTTTTATTGAGGTCTCTGCGACATAGCCATAACGCTTATCCTCAAAAACAATATTGGACGCTTTAGCTAAAGCGTCCAATACTATGAATCCTGTATTGTGTCTGGTATCGGCATATTCGCTGCCAGGATTACCCAATCCACAAATCAAGTATTTATTCATTGAATCTAATTCATTATATCAATTGGCATCAATATTAAGCCTCTGCCTTTTCTTCTCCTTCAGCTGCAGGCTCTTCTCCACCCTCTTCCTCTGCTTCATCAGAAGTATCACTTGAAGCAGTAGCCGAACGTGTCATCTTAATTGAGCATACAACAACATCCTTAGATGTAGCCATCGTCAATCCGTCAAAACTCAATTGACCCACTTTAATACTCTTACCGATTTTCAACTTGGTAACATCAATGTCGAGATGTTCTGGAATTTGCTGATAAGGAGCAGTAACGTTGATTTTACGAACAGACAAGTTCATACGTCCACCATCACGTACACCTTGTGCCAATCCAACTAATTTAACTGGAATACCAATGGTAATAGGCTTCTGATCGTTCACTGCATAAAAGTCAACGTGTAGCAAAGCATCTGTAACAGGATGGAACTGAAGTTCTTTCAAGATAGCTGTATGATGCTCGCCATCAATATTCAGATTGATAACATAAATGTGTGGAGTGTAAACAATCTTGCGAAGTTCAGACATAGGAGCAGCAAATGCCAATGCTACTGGCTTACCATCCTCTTTCTGCTCACCATAAAGATTGCAAGGTACTAAGCCTTCTTTTCTCAAATGTTTTGAAGCTTTCTTTCCAAGGTCCTCACGCTTCTGACCTGAAACATTAATCTCTTTCATAATGTGTTACTCTAAATTAAGTTGATAAATTTAATACTGCCTTAATTCGCCATCACACAGAGAAGTAGAAAATCTACTTACCAAGACTTATCTATGGGCTTATAAAAGACAACAATTTGTAAATCTTCAAAACCTTCTTGGCGTCACTGATGTGCTCAAAAAAGCGGTGCAAAGTTACAGGAATTATTTGGAATATGCAAAGTTTCTATAAAAAAACGCCATAATACGCTTGGTTTACTTGCATATAATGGATAAAATTTCTACATTTGCAACAAGAATAAATCGAGATAACGATTGAAACACAAATTTAATTAGAGGATGATTAATCGCGAACTAATAAGGATAAAGATAGTCCAGTTAACCTACGCATACTATCAAAACGGGAACAAAAATATAGACAGTGCCGAAAAGGAACTCCTTTTCTGCTTGTCGAAGGCATACGATCTTTATAATTATCTCTTGGAATTGATAGTAGCGATAACGCATGAAGAGCGTCACAGAGTTGAAATTGCCACACAAAAAGCAAATCGCGAAGGGTTAGAAGCTCCTTCACAAAAGTTTGCTTTTAACAAATTTGTTGTACAGCTTGAGGAAAACAAAATGCTGAATACCTTTCTTGAGGAGCAAAAATTAAGCTGGGACAACGATGTCGAATTTATTCGAAAGATGTGTACACAGATAGAAAGCTCGTCCATATATCAAGAATATATGGAGAGTTCTGACGATTCTTATGAGGCTGATCGAGAGGTTTGGCGCAAGCTCTACAAGCAACTTATTCAAGAGAATAGCGACATCGATGCACTCCTTGAAGAGAAAAGTCTTTACTGGAACGATGATAAAGAGGTGGTAGATACGTTTGTTCTTAAAACGATTAAAAGATTTGATGCTGCGAATAAGAGTGAACAAGAACTGCTACCAGAATACAGAGATGAAGAAGATCGTGAATTTGCTCGTAAGCTATTCCGTGCCACTATCCTTAATGCAGACACTTATCAGCGATACATGAGCGAAACGAGTCACAATTGGGACTTCTCCCGATTAGCATACATGGATGTGGTTATCATGCAAATCGCCATTGCCGAAATGCTAACATTCCCAAACATTCCCATTTCTGTGACCATCAATGAATATGTAAATTTGGCAAAATTGTACAGCACTCCGAAGAGCGGTGGCTACATCAATGGAATGTTAGACGCTATTGCTCGCTATTTAGTAGACACGGGTAAACTGCTCAAGGCTTTACCAGAACCCAAACAGCGACGTTCTACTAACAGAGTTCAAAGAAACTCTGAGTCCAATCAAACAAATGACGAACTTCAATAGATTACATTAAATTATTTATTCAGATATGACAACATTAGTATTAGCTGCACAAGCAGCAGGTGGAGGCGTAGGCGGATCAGGCATGCTTATTTTTATGGTTGCCATGTTAGCCATCATGTGGGTATTCATGATACGTCCACAACAGAAAAAACAAAAAGAAATTAAGAAGTTTCAAAATGCGCTTCAAGAAGGCTCTAAAGTCATTGTGAGTGGCGGCATTTATGGAACTGTTAAGCGCATTGACCTTACAACCAACAAGGTTGATGTTGAGATAGCACGCGGTGTTGTCATTCAGGTAGACAAGAATTTCCTGTATGCTGACACTGCTTCTCAAACCACTACGAACGCTTAAAAAGTCGGATGTATTCGGAAATTAAACGTATAAGCTCACTTATCAGAAATTTCCTGTTCAGTATAGTCAACAAGGAATTTCTGATATTTTTATTTTTCTTATTGCTCAGTGGAGCGTTTTGGTTATCCATGACACTTGATGAGACATACGAAAAAGAGATTAGTGTGCCTATCCGGTTAGTCAATGTGCCGAAGAATACCATTATTACAACCGAGATGAACGATACGGTCGTGATGACTGTGCGCGATAAAGGATTTGCTTTCATAGGCTATCTGAATAGCAACAGATTTAGAACTATCAACTTGAACTTCAGTACCTATGCCAACAACAAGACGGGGCAAGGAATGGTTCCTATGACAGATGTACAGAACATCCTCTATCAACGACTTTCCAACTCATCAAAGATTGTAAACCTAAAACCCGAACAACTGAAGTTTTATTTCAATTTTGGACGCTCTAAACAAGTGCCAGTACGAATGGACGGGAAGATTTTACCCGCCAAGAACTACTATCTCGCTCGGATAAAGTTTTGGCCCGAAAAGGTGACTGTCTATGCTCAAAAGAATCTTTTGGACAGCATCAGATACATCGAAACAGAGAAGTTGCACTTTACAAACTTCGCTGATACGGTTATCGAAGAGGTAAATCTCAGCAAAATGATTGGCGTAAAAACAGTTCCCGCTAAAGTGAAGATAGGACTATTCCCAGATATCTTGACCGAAGAGAGCATGGAGGTTCCTATTGTGGCTATCAATATGCCGCCAGGAAAGAGACTTAGAACCTTTCCTTCTAAGGTGAGAGTACTCTTCAATATTGGTTCCCACGCCTTCAGAAAGCTTCACGAAGACCAGTTCCAAGTGGTGGTGGATTATCATGAGTTAAGCCAACACACCTCGGAGAAAGGTACACTGCACTTGCGCACTTTCCCTATAGAAGTCAGACAAGCCCGTTTGGAAATAAAAGAAGTGGATTACCTCATTGAACAGCAATAAAAACAACTTGCTTGATTAGTCATGGGAAAAAAGAAGAAAGTTATTGCGATAACAGGAGGCATTGGCTCGGGTAAAAGCTACGTCGCACAACTTTTAGCCAAACGAGGAATAACAGTCTACGACTGTGATGCTGCTGCCAAGCGTCTCATGCAACAAGATGCAGTCTTACAAGAAGGACTCAAAAAGCTCATTGGTGCTGACGTTTACCAAGGTAACCAACTTCAGAAATCTGTCGTGACAAAATTCTTGTTGGCATCAGAAGAGCATCAACAAGCCATTCAGCAGCTCGTACATCCTGCCGTGGCAACCGACTTTCTGCACTCTCCCTACAAGTGGATTGAGAGCGCTATCCTCTTTGAAGCGCACTTCGACCAATTGATTCATCCAGATATCATCATCAGCATCATCGCTCCTTTACAGACACGTGTGCAGCGTGTCATGCAACGTGACCAGCTCACCGAAGCGCAAGCGATGGACTGGATTGGTAAACAATGGCCTCAAGAGGAACTTGTGAAGCGTAGCACATTTACGATTAACAATGACGATGATACCAATCTCGACCAACAAATAGATTGCATATTCAAACAAATAGATTTTCACATATAAAACAAAAACGTTAAACAACAATGGAAACTATCCTTTCTATCGCAGGAAAACCAGGACTTTATAAAATGGTTTCACGAGGGAAAACAAACTTAATCGTTGAATCTCTTGATGACAAACGTCGCAGAATACCCGTTTTCGCATCAGACCGCGTAACCAGCTTGTCAGACATTGCTATGTACACCGATGCTGACGACGTGGAGTTATGGAAGGTTCTCAAGAGTGTGGGCGAAATAGAAAACGCTAAACCAGTATCGTTTAATTATAAAAAAGCCAAGGGCAAAGAGCTACGCGAATACTTTGCAAAGGTATTGCCTTCATTCGATGAGGACCGTGTACACGATAGCGACATCAAAAAACTATTGCAATGGTACGACATTCTTGTACAAAATGAGCTGACTAATTTCGAAGAGTTGCTCGCTCGCAAAGAGTCTGACGAGGAAGAAAAGTAAATCACAAGCTTGCACGAATGGAACTTTGATTTGATAAATCATCACTCACAAAGTTCTATCATCAACGGGCAAAATGTTCAAAAACATAAGGTAAGAATGCAAGTCATGCTACTTCATTCTTACCTTATTTTATATTTTATTGTATTCTTGTCTATCGATGAGCAATGGTGCCATTTGCTACAGCACCCCCATCACCAAATAACTGATATACCCTATAAACACGATTGTGAGCAGCGCACCTTCCCATCGTGCAAGCGTATATTTGGTAAATGAGAACAACCACAACATCAACATTGATACCACTAACATCGTCAAATCCACGGTAGTAATACCTTGAAGTGTCATGGGACTCATCACACCCGTAACACCGAGTATCAAGAGGATGTTAAACACATTCGAGCCTAACACGTTACCTATGGCAATGCCACTCTGTCCCTTGCGTGCCGACACCACACTCGTTGCCAATTCAGGAAACGATGTGCCTCCTGCAATAATCGTCAAACCAATGACTGCATCGCTTACTCCTAACTGACGAGCAATAACGGTAGCCGCATCTACGAACAAGTTACTACCAAACACCAAGCACACCAACCCCACAACAATCCACACTACCGACATGAAAGGCTTGCCACCTTTGGCAGACGTCTGTTGCATAGATTGTTTATTTTCTTTAGCGCCCTTCAAGGTGATGTACATAAAGACTGCAAACAGCCCTAACAGCACCCCAGCATCTATGCGCGAGATGTTTCCATCTAAGCACATGAGCAATAAAGCCACCGAAGCCACCATGGCAAAAGGAATGTCTTTCTTCACCGTTGCAGGCAGTATCATTATGGGTGTCACCAAGGCTGCACAACCAACAATCAATAAGGTATTGAAGATGTTAGAACCAACAACATTACCCACTGCCATGTCGGGCGTATCTTTCAAAGCCGACATGAAACTCACAAAAAACTCGGGCATCGATGTTCCCATTGCTACAATGGTGAGTCCTATCACCATTTGTGATATATGCATACGCTCAGCTATCGCCACTGCTCCATCGGTAAGCCTGTCGGCTCCCCACAACACCAAGGCGATGCCTGCGATCATCCAAATAATATTCAATAACATTTTCTCAAATTATAAATTGGGCAACTCGTCAACTTGTCAACTTATTAACTTGTGAACTCGTCAACTTATGTACTCGTCACCTCGTTCAACTCCTCACTAACTTCTTGCAAACTTACAAAAAAATCTAAGAAGGCAATCATTGTTTTTAAGTTTTATTGCGCATGCCCACATATCGTAACCGAGTGTGACAATACAACAACACAGCCCAGCATGATCAATCACCAACCGAAAAACGAACAACAAATCACTATGCAAATCAATCTATATGGCGCACTATTCAAGCCTCGCCTCCACCCTCTTTTTGTAAAAATAAATAACAAAAAAACAGCCATTGAAAAATGATGAAATAGAAAAAGAAAAGGAGGAAACAAGCATCAAACACCACATTATTTTGCAAAAATAACCCTCTATTTTTCTTAGAGCATTGAGTTAATGCCACTATTACATGCGAATTGGCACACTATTCACATACAATTGAACCGCAACTAATCAATGAAAATGAAGAAATATCGAAGTTGGTGTAAACTGACTGATAATGAGTAGGAAACGGAATAATTTGCATAGAAGTGCTCTTTTCAAAAAGAGTAATAATATGCAGATTTAAGCAGAAGTTCAGTTACCAAACCGTTACCCGATTTTGCTATAGGTAACGATGGAGTAATATTCGGTAACTGAATTATTTTCGCTCGTGTGGCTGTTGCTGCGGTCGGCAGTTTTCTGCATAAGTGAGGAACGCTTTGAAATTGGTAATTTTGCCACAAAACATCAAAGCGTATGAAAACAGAAAAAATGAAGGTGTTGCTCTACCTCAAAAAGAGCGGTCTGGACAAGTCGGGCAAGGCACCGATTATGGGACGCATTACCATTGGACGTTCCATCGCGCAGTGCAGTTGCAAGATCTCCTGCAATCCTGACTTGTGGAATCCCCGTGAGAGCAGAATGGACGGAAAAAGTCGTGAGGCGGTGGAAGTGAATGGTAGGTTGGAGAACTTGCTGCTGTCCATTCAGTCAGCCTATCAGACTTTGCTTGCAAGAGGTTGCCCATTTGACGCAACCGATGTGAAGGAACAGTTCCAAGGCAGTGTGCAGACGCGGTGCATGCTCATCGAAAGACTTGATATGCTCATAAAAGAGAAAGAAAGTCATATCGGTATAGACCTCAGAAAAGAGTCAATGGCAAGCTATCACTCCACGAGAATCCACTTGCAGGAGTTCATCCAAAAGAAGTATAAGGTTTCTGACTTAGCCTTCTCACAACTGATTGAGAACTTCATCCATGAGTTTCAGCAGTACTTCTTAGGGGAGTGTGGATTTCAGGAAAGCTCATTCTACAATGTCGCCACCCATTTGAAAACAGTTTGCAGGCTGGCTTACCGTGAGGGGTTGGCAGACATCCTGCTTTTCGACAAAGTCAAAATCAGCAAGGGTAACAAGAAACTCCCCAAAGCTCTTGACAGAGGGGAATTTGAGAAGTTAGAGACTCTCCACTTTGAGGACTTGGAGGAGGAAATGGAAACGGCAAGGGATATTTTCCTCTTTGCCT
>NZ_JRPQ01000209.1 GCF_000762405.1 Hoylesella timonensis S9-PR14
GCAATTGGTTGGCGTGGAGATTTCGGCACGTTGGCACTCGATGTATTACATGCTCCGAAAGCATCTGCAAGTCTTTATACAAGAGCGATACCATACCGGCGACATTACCTTTGGGCAACTAACCGAGGATTTCTTGGACGGCTTGCATGAATACAGTGTGGGAAGGCACGGTCATTCACAGAGTTATTACCGCAAGATGGCTTTGGCAGTCAAGAAAGTGTACCGTTTGGCTTTTCGTGAAGCTATTATAGACCGTCCTCTCTTTGACCTTGTCAAGATAGACAGAGGAGAGAGTAAACTGCCCAGAGCGTTGGACAGGGCTTCTTTTGATAGGATAAAGCAAGTCCGATTAGAAGAGGAGGAAACAGAACTGACACTTGCCCGTAACCTTTTCCTATTTACCTGCTACACAGGCACTGCCTTTTGCGATATGATGAATCTGTGCAAGGAACACCTTGTGCAGGATGATGCAGGAGCTATGTGGCTTAAATTCAGAAGGCAAAAGACAAACAGCCTTTGTCGGGTAAAACTTCTTCCCCAAGCCGCTACACTGCTTGATACATACTATTCGACTGAATGAGACAAGCTTTTACCGAGTATCAGCTACAAGACCTATCGTTTCCTCTTGAAAGCACTGCAACTGAGAGCTGGGATTGCCATTCCCTTAACCGCACATGTAGGACGGCACACCTTTGCGACATTGATAACCTTGGAGAATGGAGTGCCGATTGAAACAGTGAGTAAAATGCTTGGACACAGCAAGATTGAGACCACCGAGCGTTATGCCCATGTAACACCGAAGAAAGTATTTGAGGAATTTGGTCGCTTTCTCTCTTTTACAGAAGATTTAACCCTTAGCCTTTGAGGATTATGCGCAGTACATTCAACATTTTGTTCTACATCAATCGCAGTAAACTGAAAGCGGATGGTACAACGGCAATCTTTTGCCGCATTACGATAGACGGCTCAAAAGTCGTGATGTCCACAGGAGAAAACACATTGCCCG
>NZ_JRPQ01000210.1 GCF_000762405.1 Hoylesella timonensis S9-PR14
GCAATTGGTTGGCGTGGAGATTTCGGCACGTTGGCACTCGATGTATTACATGCTCAGAAAGCATCTGCAAGCCTTTATTCAGGAACGATATCGCACCGGCGACATTACCTTTGGGCAACTAACCGAGGATTTCTTGGACGGCTTACATCAATACAGCGTGGGAAAACATGGTCATTCACAGAGTTATTACCGCAAGATGGCATTGGCAGTCAAGAAAGTATGCCGTTTGGCTTTTCGCGAGGGTATCATAGACCGTCCTCTCTTTGACCTTGTCAAGATAGACAGAGGAGAGAGTAAACTGCCCAGAGCGTTGGACAGGGCTTCTTTTGATAGGATAAAGCAAGTCCGATTAGAAGAGGAGGAAACAGAACTGACACTTGCCCGTAACCTTTTCCTGTTCACCTGCTATACAGGCACAGCCTTTTGCGATATGATGAATCTGCGCAAGGAACATCTTGTGCAGGATGATGCAGGGGCTATGTGGCTTAAATTCAGAAGACAAAAGACTAATACTCTTTGTCGGGTAAAACTTCTGCCCCAAGCCGTTACTTTGCTTGATACATGCCATTCGGATGAACGGGACACGCTTCTACCGACTATCAGCTACGAGACCTATCGTTTCCTCCTAAAAGCCCTGCAACTGAGAGCAGGAATTGCCTTTCCCTTGACCGCACATATCGGACGGCACACCTTTGCGACATTGATAACCTTGGAGAATGGAGTGCCGATTGAAACAGTGAGTAAAATGCTTGGACACAGCAAGATTGAGACCACCGAGCGTTATGCCCATGTAACACCGAAGAAAGTATTTGAGGAGTTTGGTCGCTTCCTCTCTTTCACAGAAGATTTAACCCTTAGCCTTTGAGATTATGCGCAGTACATTCAACATTTTATTCTACATCAATCGCAGTAAACTGAAAGCAGATGGCACAACGGCAATCCTTTGCCGTATTACGATAGACGGCTCAAAAGTCGTGATGTCCACAGGAGAAAACACATTGCCCG
>NZ_JRPQ01000211.1 GCF_000762405.1 Hoylesella timonensis S9-PR14
TGGGGACGGTTGCGCAATCCTGATACACACGTGGCTTATGCACCGGGCACGGAGCCAGCATTGTTCNTAGGACGTGGNTACACNGGTCATGAACATCTTCNGCAGTTCGGGCTTATCAACATGAATGCCCGCCTATATGACCCTGTCTTGGGCCGTTTCCTTAGTCCCGACCCATACGTGCAGATGNCNGACTTTACGCAGAANTTNAACAGGTATAGCTATNGTTTGAACAATCCATTATGCTACGTTGATAAAGANGGAGAATCGNTTTTATTAATTTTAGCAGCTGTTGCCGGCGCATATTTAGGTGGGGTTGCTTCCAATAATGGAGAACTTAATCCATTATCGTGGAATTGGAAAGAGCCAGCAACATATTTAGGAATTGGAGTTGGTGCTATAACTGGATATGCGTGTGGGTACGGAATAGCAAATCCTGGAACATTTTCATATACTTTTGGTATAAATAATGCATGGGTAGGTGCTGGTCTAACACTTGGCACAACTGGTACACTTCGTAATTGGGATTTTCATTGGTCAACAATTGGAGGAGGTGGAGGAGGAATTTCAAATCAATATTTCTCTTCGCATACAGTTAATCAAAACATTCATCAAAACATTCTTTATGAAAAGGAAAAATGGGACTGGAGTGATTATGAATCTGCTTCAATGACTTTACCCCTACTATATGATGATGCGTGGGGATATGGAGTTGTTGATGATATCATAGTTGCAGGAGCTTATATTAAAGCAACATATGATTTTATTAATGATAATGAATACTTAATTAGGAAACAAACAAAAGAAATAGAATATTGGCTGCAAAAAAATCTTGAACTCAAGCCTGGTTTTGTTTATGAACTCAGGCCTATAGAACCTGGATATTATAAGAATTTTCATGGCAGTCCGGTATACATGGCACCTGATGACGTGTGGAAATATGGAGAGACAACAGTCGGAGAACAAAGGTATTCAGATGAATTTTATAAGAGAGAGAAATTAAAAATGTTTCCTATCTTCTACGGGAATACAATAGAAATTAAAATTCAGGAGAAGATTATGATATATGGCTATGTTTTCAAATATGGCCACCTCCCTCCTGGAAATAAAATTTTCAGATAAATAATAATAACATTATGGAAGTGACATTAGCACAAACATTCTCTGTTGAATTTGACAAGACGACAAAAGATAGAGAATTTACAGAATTAGATCACAAAATGATTGACTATTTTAAAAATAGGAATTATGGAGATGACGTTTGTACGTATCTGATCGGAATCACCTGTGTACATCCTAAGTATGATGCTTTCTTTCCTTTGAAAAGACCTTTGTATGTACAAGATAGAATGATATGTTTAGATTCCGCATTGGGCAAAACGCATATATATAAAACACTTACATTTAAGATCAAATTAGACTTTGAGGAGTTTATCAATAGCAATACGGAAGAAGGACAGAAAATGATAGCGAGGTCCATCATGGAAAGAGTTAGAAATTTAAAATATCCTGCAAAAATAAAGGACTTTGATAAGGAACGTTTTTTAAAAGACTTGACGTTATTCTTTGAACAACAAAGATTAATTTGAAAGCAATAGTGATGTTGAATGATGGTATCATCGTCAGACCTCTTTTCCATATTAGTGTGCAGGCGGACTCCCTACACCGTCTGAGTTGTATCGGGCAACAACAGCTAACCTATGCTCCCAATGGCAACATCACGCAGATTCCCGGCATGGGCAACATGCAATACAATCATGCGGACAGACCTTATCAGGTTACCATGTTGACACCTGATGGAAACACTGTGCCTTTAAGAGCACAAATAGTTTCATATAATTCAATTCAACGTCCAAGTACAATTGAAGAAAACGGCACAAGAGCTTCATTGATATACAATGCTGACGGAGATCGAATAAAAATGATTGTCGATAAAGGAAGTTCAACTCTTCTCACACGTTATTATTTCGACGGCAAGTATGAAATTGACGGTGTCAAGTCTAATGCCGCCCAACGCTTATACATCGGTGGTGATGCTTACAGTGCTCCGGCTGTGTATGTCAAGGAAGAAAACAGCAGTGAGTGGCAGATATTTTACATCTGCCGTGACTATCTCGGCAGCATTACCCATGTGGCCAATGCCGATGGCACTCTAAAACAGGAATTGAGTTATGATGCGTGGGGACGGTTGCGCAATCCTGATACACACGTGGCTTATGCACCGGGCACGGAGC
>NZ_JRPQ01000212.1 GCF_000762405.1 Hoylesella timonensis S9-PR14
AGAGAAAGTATGATGTTGAATTTGGTCTCAATCATTTCTTTTGAACCTTTCTCTCTATACAANGATGGATTTATCTGAAAGAGCAGGTCAACCAACCAAAGGGGTTTCTTGCTCACATAAATTTCTTTTACGATATAGTACATGATGAGTAGATTAAAAGGTTATTCTTTATANATGGATGAAGACAAACAGACAGGATGAGCTGCNTCCCGATAGATACCCTCCCTTTTCAAGAGATAGTATATCGCACTGCTNCTCATATANAACTCGTTTGCAAGAGCACACATGGCTGCTCTTGGAGAAATGAGTTTCTGCTCTATTACTGGACCGTACTCTTTTATGTACTTATCGACAATCAACTGCCTTCGTTTGACAGCTGGAGTTTCAAAAGCCCAAACCTTTTCAACTTCCGCCCGTACGTTGGGAGGAAGTCTGGCGACAGCTCCNGGAGANACCGCTTGGAGTTTTTTACGCCTTCTCGTTTTAGACTCGGCTAATTGTGGATTGTACACGCCGTTATCCCCANCATTGCGGTTAATTTCACGCAATATCGTGGTACGGTCTACTTTCAGAATTTCAGCAATTTCTCTGAAATTCTTTCCCTCTTGCAGAAGTTCGGCAATTTTCTGCCGATGCTTTGAATTTAATTGTTTACCCATAGTCAATGCAAAAAGTGTTAAACGGGTCAGAATNTCTTCTTNCCCATTATTTTTTGTGCATTGACAGTTGTGTTTTTCTTGAAGTTTTAGTACTTCAATACCTACTGATTATCAATAACATGAAGTATATTATACGAAGATGAAATTAACACTTTTAACAAATTGTACTTCTAACTTGAACATCCGATTGATGATGCTGGTTTTTGGGTAGTCAACCGAACACCTCAAAAGGTATATGGAATGGAATTGAATGCAGACGCGCAAATATTAAACAACTTAAAAGCAGGTGCCAATTTCACATGGTTTGAGGGGAAGCTCAAGTCTACTTCAGACAAATGGGATACCTATATGTCTAACATATCTATCCCTGCAGCCAAGTTTGCTATGTATATTGATTATGCTCCCGTTAAGAATATGTATATGCAGCTACATTACGTTCATACAGGAGACCGTAACCGCTTTGATACCACAGGAAAAGGTACATATAACGAGGGTGAAGGAAAAGTTAGTAGTATAAATTTGCTCAACTTTTCAACAGGAATAAGTTTAAAGGATTGGGAACTTAATTTAGGTATCTCAAACTTGCTTAATAATACTTATTATACACCAGCTTCTATGTTGATGGCAAGAGATGCAGAGTATGCGCATGCTGATGGACGTAAGATAACATTAACTGCTACATTTAAGTATTAGAAACTGAGGTCATAATGATGACCAGCATTAAATATATATTGGGAGTTCTACAGCAATGTTCTCAAATAACATGTTCAAAAAGTTCATTTTTTGATACAAATTAGAGGAATATAATTCTTAAAAATTTCGTACTGATAATATTAAAATAATGAGTCAAGAGGGTGTGTCAATGCTCCATTGCAATAAGTACGAATTTATAATATTGAAACAAGCCCTCTCTTAAAAGATAGAAAGAGCCATATCAACACTCGAACACTGAGTTTGATATGGCTTTCTTATTATGCTCGTAAGAATCCGATATTAGTTTCTTTAGTGTGGGTTAGCTATTGAAACTCGTGTGGAATGATACGTTCAGCTTTGTTTTTATAGCCACATGAAAATCAAAAACAATCACTGATAAACCCAAATCGGTCATTAGAAAATGACAAGAAGCTTTTTCTAATGACCGATTTGGGTTCACAGGCTCCACTTTCGCAGGGCAATGGGTATCTGCAGCCGACTTCAATTTGAAATAGACAGGGCAATCAAGTTTACTTTTGCGAACAACATGTTGACTGCATACGACTGCTGAGGCGGTTCATCCCTTATGAAGATACCTGTGCATTATGGTATAAGCTTGTATCAATGAGTTCATAAGATCTCTGACATAGACAATAAACTCAGTGCAATGACATAAGCTGTTGCAAATACCTTATTACAGTGAAACAGACTTAGATTCATACAAATGGATGAGGGGAGTTCTTTCAAAGCTCCTGCCAGATATGGCGGAGAAGGAACTCACAAAAATGCGACCTTCAGATTTCAAATAACAAATAACCCTTACGTGCTGTCAGGCATACAAGGGTTATTTGTTTGTGTGAAAGTAGCTTATATTGACTGTTTACTCGAAAGTTAATTAGTCATACTATCAAAGAACTCTTTGGCTGGCAGAGGAAAGCTGCGTAGCCATTATCTCAAATTTTAACGAACTGTTGATAGAGGAAAGGTACAAAAATAGCTCACCTGACCAACTTTTATTAGTATTTACTTTATTGATTTTCATATGGTCAGACGAAAATTTGAACCTTTCATACCACTCGAATATCAATAGCTAAATACCATACGATTATGGTAGTATTTTTAGAAAAGAACAGCTTTCACTGTGTTACTGGTGTGCTATAAAATAATGATATGTAGAAAAAGAACCAAGACTTTTTAAATGAAAGAACCGTGGAGACTTTTGTTATTTTATTCCATATTATTTGTAAAATCAAAAAATAGTGTTTATATTTGCGATACTATACAAGAATATATAGCGATATATTCAGATTATACTCAACGCTTATCTTTAATGACTAAAACCTTAAGATGTATGAAACACTTGATTCTAACCGTGATATTGGTATGCATAACCTTACAAACCAATGCGCAGCAGTCTTTGTCGTATGCCTATGATGCTGCGGGAAACCGCATTGGAAGGACAATCGTTTTAGAAACACGAGCTTCTAAGGCTTTGCAAAATAAAACCGATTCGATATTCTTCCACGAAATGCTGGCAGAAAAACAGCTCAAGATTTATCCCAATCCTGTACTGTCAGAATTAACCCTTTCAATTACAGGGTATCAATCTTCCATGTCGGGTGAGTTTTCTATCCTGACCTTGGGAGGCGCGCTGTTGAAAAAAGGCAAGATCCAGTCTGAAAAGACCATAATCAATATGGGTAGCTATCAGTCTGGAACTTATATCCTGAATATCCAATTAAATGGACAGCCTACCAGTTGGAAAATCATCAAGCAATAATTCATACCCCCAACAATGAAAAACAACATCTTACACCTATCTCTTCTGTTGTTAGCTTTCTTCGTTAATACGACACAGATTCGTTCACAGTACGTGACAGATAGTTTGCGTATTTCGCCCACTGCTGAACAGGCTGCTGAACAGAAAAATGAAGATATTATTGTTGAATATGAAATAACAGCCGCTGGAGACACCGTATTCCATTATAAACGCAAGCCATTCGATTTCGGAGTAATCTATAATGGAGCGCCCAAACGTATTTATAGCGAAGAAGCTGGACTCATGTATCGTGGTGTTGCCGTTCGCAAAGCTATGATGGCAACGGTGCAAGGAGCGTCTTCTCTCGATTTCGGGAAAGACATCGGAAAAATACCTTTTACGGAAGGAATGACTCCATCGGGTGGAAAAACGTATTCCATACCCATTACTACTGATCCAGTAAGTTCATCCGCCCCCCAAATTTCCATTGCTTATAACAGTCAGTCAGGCAACGGTGTGGCGGGTTACGGTTGGAATCTTGCCGGAATCTCGGCTATAACAGTTACCGGAAAAACCATCCATTACGATGGAATTACAGCACCTGTGGATTTGAGCAAACCCAGCGAATGCGTTTTTGCGTTAGACGGTGCACGTTTGGTTAATAACACTGGTTCGCTAACCGCATATCAATATGAGACAGCACAGGGGTTTGTATTGGTTAAGAAACATTTATACGGTACGAACGTAGCCTATTTTACCGTAGCCTATCCCAACGGAAGCACTGCTACTTTCGGATTTACCAATAATACGGATATGAAATACGTATATCCGATAACAGAGATAACGGACATAAAAGGGTATAAAATCAACTTTGACTATATTGAATCAGGCAATAACTACTATCTCACAAAAGTAAGTTATGGTGGCAAAACTACCGCCACGCATCAAGCCGAAATTCTGTTTAATTATGTGGATAGAATCGACTTTACCACAGCCTACATATCCGCATTGCCTATTTCGGCAAATAAACTACTCAAAAGTGTTGTGTCGCGCAACAAGGTAAACGGCGCATGGCAGGAGTTGTGCACTTATAGGCTGACGCATGAGTTAAACGATGTGCAACGGCTAACCCAAATCGATTGCACTTCGGGCAGTTCATCGCTGAACCCGCTTCGGTTTTCGTATGGTCATTACTACGACCATCAATCCGGACAGCTCACTCGCGAATACAGTCAGTTTTTATCCTCCTATTTTTCCAGCTCTTCAGCAGCAAGCCCTGTGTATGTACGTGGCAAGTTTATCAAAAATAAATTCGGGGACGGACTGATTACCTTTCCGGGTACATTCAGCACATACAAAAAAACAGGAGAAAGAGTTAAGAAATTTCTTGGCATTGTTACAGGGAGATATGAAATTTATGGAAGCGGGTATCCAGCAGACCAGAATATACTGATTGCTCCGGGATTATCGTTTTTCAGTAATACCCAGACCATCAAAACGGAAGAAGGGTTCCAAACCATTCAGGCGGTAGATGTTAACGGCGACGGTGTGGATGAGATCGTAAAAGTGAATTTCAACGGAACAAATCAAGGCAACACCATATTAAAAATAACCACCTATACCCATTCCGGAGCATCATTCTCCTCTCAATCGTTCAATGTATCGGTAATCGGAGAAGTGAACAACCGTAATAAAACATGGAGTCCCATGTCTCGTCTTTATTTCTTCGGTGACTTTAAGGGTACAGGTAAAGTGCAGCTCCTTACCGTAACCCACAACAAAGCCTTTACTGGGCAGGATATGACTTCGTATTTCGCTCTGATAGATTTGGAAACGAAAACCAAAATCAGTGAATCATCACTTTTCTCCGTAGGATTTTCCGATGGAAACTATATTTATCCTTTGGATATGGACGGCGATGGCAAAATGGAATTGTGTTATGCTACTTCGTCGGGAATGGACGTGTACGGACTATCAGAAAACATTTTTACAAAACTCTATACTACCGGGTCAATCAACAGAAGTCAGTTCAATAAAAAACCAGTATTGGCGGATTTGAATGCGGATGGAAAAATAGACATATTGGTCCCGCCTAATGAATCCTATCAAGACACGCAGTTGACGGAATTGCCCATTTGGGCTCCTCACCGGTGTCCTTTTTGTAATGGATTGGAACCAATAACAGAAATGTTCAATCCCAATTGCCGGCATTGCGGTCTAAACTTACAGCCTCATTATACCTACAAAGATAGGTATGCCGCAAGATGCAGAAAATGTAATAATCAGTTACAACCGTGTAACGGAAACTATCCCAATGACCCTTATAATTCTCAACCGGGATATCCTGGCGGTCAGGGCAGTAACGATAGTTTTTGTTGCTCAACCCACGGCTCAGAGATAATGGAAGAAGTTGATTTCGGATATGTAAACAACGGCAACAAGTGGACAGCCTACTTGTCAACTGGAAAAGGATTTTTAAGTTCCACTATGTCCATCGTAAATACAGAATACGACGAACAATATTTTCTGATGGATATCAACGGCGACGGTAATGCCGATATGCTTCGTGTAAAAAACAATCAGGTAAACCTGTTTCTCAACAAAAACGGTGTTATTCAGCCCACATTGGCAGGAGCCGTTACCATACCTTCCGGAACAAAGATTTTGCCGTCTAATGTGTGCGATTATTACAGCATGAGCCATTTTATCGCAATCGAGGATGCGGAAGTAAATTGTTACCGGTTTACCAAAGACAACAGAAAAGCACACCTGCTTACCACTCTTACAGACAGTTACGGCAACAGATACACCAACGGATATTCGGATATGACGGAATTGAGTGGCAATTATTACGCTACAAATACATACCGTTCTTATCCCTATTGCTCTTTTATTGCTCCGTTGAATCTGCTTCGGTCCAGCGAGATTTATACTGGCAGCAACATTCTGGTAAAACGATACTATTACTCCTATTACGGTGCCGTCATGCATCGCACGGGGCTGGGCTTCGGAGGATTTGAGAAAGTTGTTACCAACGAGAACGTAGAGAACATAATGGTGGAGGAAACTCGCGACCCACAATTGTTTGGCGTAACCACTATGGTGGATTCGCCCTATAAAACCATTAGTTATTCCTATTCGCAAGACTATTTTTCCAATAAGAAAAATAATCCGAGACTGATCTATACATCCGAGACAGATAAACTGACCCATGTCTATTCCTATGCGAGCTATGAGTATGATGCGTACAACAATCCCACCAAAGTAACCACTTATTTGGGTTCTCCCGCTTTACGGACGACAACGGTGCAAACGTATGACGACCTGGTAACATCTGGCAGATACCTGATCGGACAACCTGTGACAAAAACCGTTACGAATGTACGCGGTGGCACATCGTGGGTCAATAAGGAGACGGTTGCCTACAATGCCAATCGTTTGCCCGAAACTCGAATCTCATATATTCAAGACAACAAGGTAAATGAGACGCGCTGGACCTACGACGCTTATGGCAACATAACGAGTGAACTTTCGGCACCGTATGACGTGTCTACATTCTTAGGTACGACGTTTACCTATGATGCTGAAGGCAGGAATCTTGCTTCTTCAACCAACGCCTTGGGACAAACCACGACCTATGCCAATTATGACAAGTTTGGCCATGCAGGTACAGTGACCGACTTCAAGCACCGTACTACGTCTTATCAGTATGACGCTTGGGGGCAGCTTATCTCCACCCAACACCCGGATGGAACGAAAGAAGAAGTAAAAACGGACTGGGGCGGACAGGGATTGTATACCGTAACGAAGACCGCTACGGGTAAACCATCAACGATTGTGCATTATGATGCTTTGGGACGTGAAATCAGAAAGGGGAACCTGCGCTTTGACGGCCAATGGCAGTTTGTTGACCAGACGTATGACGGAAGGGGACGGTTGGAAAAAGTGTCGCTTCCTTTTAGAGGAACGTCACCCAACTTCTGGGCTACCTATACCTACGACCCTTACAACCGTCCGCTAAGCCTGATAGAGGCCTCGGGCAAAACAACTACATGGGCTTATGACGGACTGAGCACCACCGAGACACGAAACGGCATTGCCACAACAAAAACGACAGATGAATCGGGGGCATTGATAAAAGTAGAAGATCCGGGTGGAACGATAGAATATACCTTGCGCCCGGATGGTCAGCCATCGCACATAACGGCCCCGGGTAATGTGGTGACGTCGTTTGAATATGACCAATATGGAAGACAGACATCCATCACCGACCCCAGTGCTGGAAGACAAAGCTTCACTGAAACCTATGCTGCTGACGGCAGCAAGACATTGACGGTGACCGATGCTCGAAATGTCAGCAACACGACTGTCTACGATCAATATGGCAGGGTAGTGGAAAAACGAGCTGACACAAATACCTCATACGTTTATAATGATGACGGTACTTTAGCACAGTTATATTCAGATAATCTTAGCATGCGGGTATTTGAATATGATGAAATGGATAGGGTTGCAGCCGTTTGGGACAATCTTTCCGAAGGGAAATTCTTAGAAAAGCGGTTTAGCTATCACGATGGCAACATTGCCGAAATCTCATATACCTCACAAACAGGAGCCATTGCAACAGAAAAGTATGTTTATTCCAACGGGTACAATACAGAAATCAAGCTGAATGACGACATCAGCATTTGGAAGCTGACAGAAGAGAACGCCTTGGGTCAGCCTACCAAAGCCGCCACCGGTTCGCTGGTCCGCACTTATGCGTATAATGAATTCGGAATGCCTACGGGAAGGGCAGCAGGCAACATCCAAAACTTTGCCTACGACTTCGATGTGCAGACAGGTAACCTGAATAGCAGAACCGACAACATTCGCCATCTTACAGAAACGTTCGGATATGACAATCTGAACCGTCTGAGTAGCATCGGGCAACAACAGATAACCTATGCTCCCAACGGCAACATCACGCAGATGCCCGGCATGGGCAGCATGCAATACAATCATGCGGACAGACCTTATCAGGTTACCATGTTGACACCTGATGGAAACACTGTGCCTTTAAGGTCACAGACTGTTGCTTATAATTCCATTCAACGGCCGGATGAGATTTTAGAAAACGGCATCAAAGCTTCGTTGACATACAATGCAGACGGCGACCGGATAAAAATGATTGTAGACAGCGGAGGTTTCATTCTTCTGACACGTTATTATTTTGACGGCAAGTATGAAATTGACGGTATCAAGGCCAATGCCGCCCAACGCTTATACATCGGTGGTGATGCTTACAGTGCTCCGGCCGTGTATGTCAAGGAAGAAAACAGCAGTGAGTGGAAGATATATTACATCTGCCGTGACTATTTGGGCAGCATCACGCATATTGCGAATGCTGATGGCACATTAAAACAGGAATTGAGTTATGATGCTTGGGGACGGTTGCGCAATCCTGATACACACGTGGCTTATGCACCGGGCACGGAGC
>NZ_JRPQ01000213.1 GCF_000762405.1 Hoylesella timonensis S9-PR14
ACTTGTGAAGAAGCAGACAATGCAGGTGAGAAACCTGTTGCCATGATTGCATATATAAGTGATAATGGTAACGGACCTGCACCTTATAGNAAACATGGNCTTGCCATATCTTTGCGNAATCTAAAAAGCCNGGACAGANCCAACTTGTTTTTANTAGAGGAATTGGAGANAGTAGACACATACCTTTCTGAATATCAGAAAGTAGCGCCATCTTGGACCCAATGGTATGTNCCAAGATTCAAAGANTTTGATTTAATATTTGATGCTTTTGGCGGTACTAAATATAGTAATAAACCACATTATACAACCCAACCGTGGGACTATGGAAGACTTAATGATTTTATGGAATCAACAGAACGGTATGGTGAAGACGAGGTTTATCATGATTGTTTTATNGNATNCCTACCACCGTATCNCGATTGGCAACCATCCCGTTATTGGATTAATGTTTCCGAGAATTCNCAGTCATCATTTTTGTGGTTATATGATATTAAGGGTAAGCAATACTTACAATGGCACCGTACTGCACAGGGAGGATGTTTTATACGTCCTGTTTTTGAATTTTAATTCTTAAAATGTAAAAAGATGGAAGCAAAAAAAATAGAAATAAATAATCAGATAAAAAAGAAATACATAGCACCAAAAATTACGATTTTTGAAATGGGAGAACCCGTACTGGCAGCAACTTCTCCAAGTGAGAATCCGAGGATGGAAGTCGGAGTAGACAACTGGATCGATGATGAAGAAGTAAACTCAACAAATGCAAAACATTTTTTCCATGTCTGGGAAGATGAAAATAGAGAAGAACTTTAATGATTAAGATACTTTACAACTTGGTTTGGGCAGGAAAACTTCCCTATCCTAAAGCCAATGGTAGATTACTTTTCCTTCGGGAAGAGATAGTTGAAATGATACGGAAGCTGCTGGTTGGTAATTTTTGTCACCCACTAAAAAAATATCGGCAATTATTTTGCTGAAACAAAAATAATACTTACCTTTGCAATTAGAAAGTTAGTTGTGGTTTTCCACACTCAAAGATAACAGTACTCGCTTGGCATACCGTAAGATCTGCTGGCGAGTCATTTTTTTATAGATACTATGGCGAATAAAGAATCACGTTCCATTCAGGAACAGATCGATTTACTGAAGCATAGAGGCATGATTATAGAAGATGAGGAGTTTGCCCATCTTCATTTAAGTCATATCAGCTACTACCGTTTGAAGGGGTATTGGTGGGATATGCAAACTGACAAAGAACAGCATATATTTAAGTATGACGCCAATTTTAAGGACGTTATCGCTCGATATTTCTTTGATAAGGAGTTGCGTCTTATCTTGTTCGATGCCATTGAAGCCATAGAGATAGCGTTGCGGACGAAGATGATTTATCATCTTTCACAATCATACGGTGGGCTGTACTATATGGATAAGGGACTTTTCAACAATGAAGAGCTCCAACAGCAACATATACATGATCTGATGGGCGAGTTTATGCGTAGCGGTGAGATTTTCATAAAAGACTACAAATGCAAATATGGAGTGTGGGAGGATAGAAAATGTATATCTCTTACCCAACAGCCTGACGCATGGATTATTTTTGAAGTTGCGACTTTTGGAACACTTTCAAAGATATATAAGAATCTTAATCATCAGTTACCGGAAAAGGCAAGAATTGCCAATGAATTCGGACTTAATATGCATACAGAACTCTCAAGCTGGCTTGAAGCCATCTCCTATTTGAGAAATATTGTCGCCCATCATTCAAGAGTATGGAGTCGAAATATGGTAAAACGTCCAATGGATATTAGTAATCCAAGAGGCATTTGGCTGCAACATCCTCTTTCGGAATTCTCTAAAAAGAAGCCATTTCTAATCATTACTTCCATGTTATACTTGTGCAATGCTATCAATGCAGGGGATACATATAAGAGAAAGATAATCTCACTGATAGAGAAAAATCCAGACATTCCTATTTATAAGATAGGTTTTCCAGATCATTGGAATAGGGAATCTATCTGGCAATAATTTTGTACGGGAATTTCAATTGCAATATTCCCGTACTTTATTTATGTCTACTAAAAAAAATGAAAGTAAGACATTTTTGCTTCCATTGGATAATAAACATGCGTTTAGTGTCTCCATTTGGGTCTGAAGTTTTGTGAACGATTGTCTTCTTCCTTGTCATGAGTAGGATAACTCTCGTTCTTTTCTCCAGCTGAGAGATTGTTGTTATACAAATTCTCTCCTTGGTTTACTTCCTCCTTCTCTTCTTTTTCCTCCTCCGGCGGTGCAAGCGTAAGCGCAATCTTTCTGTCCAATTCTGCTGCCTCCCCCTTGAGCGCACGCAGTTCGTCCTCTTTCTTCCAAGAATTGTTAGCAATATTAGTATAAACTTCTTTATTTGCAACAACCTTTGCCATTTCCTTCTCATGCGACTCTATCACCTTTGGAATACGCTCCAAGGCATTTACGAAGTTCTCGCAGGCAAGTTTCGGGTCTGCCGCTAACTTACCGTTATTATAGGTATAGTAGATGCTTTCCTGTCCCTTGACAAAGAAGCGGTTCACCGAGCAGTCGAACAAGTCCTTGGAAGTGCTCTCCGTCTTGACCATGATGGAAAAGCCGTAAACCTCGCCAATCTTGTTGTACTCGCTCTTGGTACGAGCCTTTTCCTCTATCTCNTGCAGACGNGCGGCGATGACCTTTATGTCGGTGCTGTCCTCTACACCTTTGATTGTCAGTTTATTGACGGGCAGTCCCTCC
>NZ_JRPQ01000214.1 GCF_000762405.1 Hoylesella timonensis S9-PR14
GGAGGGACTGCCCGTCAATAAACTGACAATCAAAGGTGTAGAGGACAGCACCGACATAAAGGTCATCGCCGCNCGTCTGCANGAGATAGAGGAAAAGGCTCGTACCAAGAGCGAGTACAACAAGATTGGCGAGGTTTACGGCTTTTCCATCATGGTCAAGACGGAGAGCACTTCCAAGGACTTGTTCGACTGCTCGGTGAACCGCTTCTTTGTCAAGGGACAGGAAAGCATCTACTATACCTATAATAACGGTAAGTTAGCGGCAGACCCGAAACTTGCCTGCGAGAACTTCGTAAATGCCTTGGAGCGTATCCCAAAGGTAATAGAGTCACATGAGAAGGAAATGGCAAAGGTAGCAGCCAACAAAGACGTTTACACCAATATTGCCAACGGCTCATGGAAGAAAGAGGACGAACTGCGTGTGCTCAAGGGGGAGGCAGCAGAATTGGACAGAAAGATTGCGCTTACCCTTGCTCCACCAGAGGGGGAAAAAGAGGAAACAGAAGAAATGAAGCAAGGAGAGGGTTTATCCGACCATTATCATTCTGGAGGAGTAAAGAACGAAAGCTATCTTGTCCAAGACAAAGAAGATAATAGCCGTTTACAGAGTTTTAGACCCAAATGGAGGCACTAAACACATGCCGAGGGGCTAAATAAAAGTCAGACATCCGTATTGAATGTCTGACTTTTATCATTATACCTGCAAATAACCTTTTAGCTTATCTATTCCTTCTTTGTGCTTATCGGGAGTCTGTTTCTTAAGTTTACCTATATTCAGTAGTTTCCATTGTACAGATGGATATAGGCTTAAATCACCTGCGCAACATTTATCCCACTGTGGTGTTCCATCCTCAAAGGAAACGAGGAAATCCTTGTCTGTATTTGTAAGGCAGTCATTTACCTTTTTAATAATGGATTCACGAGCCTGCTCATAGTCTGTATAGGTAAATGGAATATCTGACATTCCCTTGAATTGGTTTTCAAGTGCCTCCTCTTGGTTTATGTTATTAGGAGACAAGGATTCCACGATAGGCTTGTCGCTTCCCAATAAACATAAGATGAGCCCGTCTTTTACACTTTCAAGCCTTTGGTCTTTCATGTATTTGCAGTCAAACATGTCACGTGGGTGCTGCCGGCTGAGGGCGGCTGCAATCTTTCCCCCATAAAGTTGAGCATAAGGAACTATACGTGCCTTACAGCTGGCTTGAAACTCTTCCATCGCTTTCGAACAGAGTTCCATAATTTCAACCTCTCCAAGTATGCCCCGCTTTGTACCATTTACCTCTATTTTCACCGTAGCACCATCATGCGTGCACTGCAATTTCCATACTTCGGATTTATGTACCACATGTATTCCGGGAATGGCACGTTCTATACTTGTTTTCAGTTCTCCAAGATGTTGATTTATCTTTTCCAAACTTGCTGTGCGTGGCTCTATCGGAATATAGGTAAGGTCAATATCAACCGAATAACGCAGCATATTCTGGTGGAACAGGTTAATAGCCGTACCTCCATGAACTGCAAAGTCCGTTATCTTGTAAACCAAAGGCATAATGCGTAGTAACAATGATACCTGCTTTTTATATTGTTGATTATTCATAGTCGTTTAATTCTTTTGGGATAATCATCTTATACTTGCTGATATATATACCGGATTTGACGAGTTGGAGTTTATGTGTCCCCAAATCTATTTTTGTAAGGTCTAAGTCTTCATACCAATAATGCCCCGCTTTCTCAGCCATATATAGAAACAGCCTCTTCATTTTGTAATGTTTTGTGGTTTCCAATAACGATTGGACGACATTCGGACGCAGAGTTGTCAACTGTTCCATTATATAAAATAGATCCATATAGTTATATTGGCGTGGTGTTAGCAGCAGACATTCCATAAAAGCCTGCTCAGGGGAGGATATAAGCAGCCTCCAGTCCAAATATGTTAAAGTTGTTATCTGTGCACGGACAAATACTTCTGTCTTGAAGAACTTAAATTCACGGTCGAAAATGTCATGCTTCATCCATTGTGGCATTTTATCACTTGCCGTTGATACCATTAACAGGGGTTTACCCATAGGAACATAATGGTTGAAGCCCCAAAGCTCCAAAGCAGAATGCGCTGCAACACGAAAACTCTTTCCTACTTGTTCGTTGAAGGACTGCAAAGCACCAAAAGCGGACAGCGTGTTGCCTGTGCGGTACATGACTCCCTTACATAGAGAGGATAACCAACCGGAAGAACGATACCTGCTCAACAACTGCCTGGAATAGCCATGCTCTATAAGCCATGTCGCAAACAGCAATCCGTTCTTTTGCCCAGATTGAAGCATTTGGTTTATTTTTTTTCCTTTTAGTACACTCATAGTTTACTTGCTGTAATTAAAACCAACCGCAAAGGTACAAAAGACTTTACTAATTACAGTCGATTGGTTGAATTATTTTCCCGAAAGTAAACTAATAGTTGACTTGCAGGATAATATTTCAACCATAGTGAGGAAAAAGAGGATGAAATAAAACATGAACATTTCCAACATACTTGTATAGAACTAACTTCTACCAACCTTCTCGCTTCCGTACCATTTCATCTATCTCCTTACGTAAAAACAACAAACGTCCATTGGCTTTGAGATAAGGAATTTTCCCTGCCCAAACCCAGTTGTAGATGGTCTTTTGTTCCACTTTGAGTATCTTGGACACATCTATGA
>NZ_JRPQ01000215.1 GCF_000762405.1 Hoylesella timonensis S9-PR14
ACCCAGTTGTAGATGGTCTTTTGTTCCACTTTGAGTATCTTGGACACATCTATGATATCCAAATATTCGGGTTTCAATGGTGGATGGACAGACGTATCGACGGATTGTTCTTGCAGGACAAGCAGACGGTCGAGTTTGTCCTCTACATTCATGAGCTTATCGAACAGGCGTTTTTGCCAAGTGTCTTCTGCATTATAGTTTATGTACGGCATAATTCTCCTTTTTGATAGTTGCCATTGATATCCTGTGCCAAGATATGCTGTTCTTTCATGTAGGCGATGTACTTCTTTGCGGTTCTATCCTTTATTTCCATTTCGCGCATCAGAACATCACAAAGTTCCTGATAGGTGAGTTTGAAAGAATTTCGGAAGGCTTCTCTTATAACGCCAACGAGTTCATCGGTCTTACGCTTTTCTTTGTCCTCCTTGGACTTCTCACCACGATAGACGTGCATATCCTCCGCCTTGTCCCATCCGAAAAGCATCATCGGCACATCCAATGGGCTGCCGTCACGGACTTTCAGAGCTTTCACCACAGAGTATTCAGGATTGTCATCTTTCTCTATGGAGAGAATACCTGCCGCCTTGCGTTGAAGTTCGGAGCCAATATGCCCACGGAGTTTGATACCATTTGGCACGAAGTGCAGCACGCAGATGATACAGGTGTTGTAAATCCCTGCCAGACGGTAAAGCTCATCCACGATGGCAATGCTTTCCGTCTCGTCGTTGGCGGAACGTATCAAGTCAGCTATGCCGTCAATCACCACAAGATGGATGCCCCCATGTCTATGATGGAACAGGTCCATACTTTCACGGATAAGTTTCAACCGGTCTTTACGGGAAAGCGAAGCGAGATACAGAGAATGATAATACTCAGGTACTGCTGCCAGTGAAGCCCGACGGAGTGTCTTGCCTAAATTTTTATGAAGTTGAGCCTCTGACTGTTCCGTGTCATAGTGCAGAACTGCTAAGCCTTTTGGATTGGCGGTAATCTCCAAGCCCAAGGTTTTCTCTATTGGCAGTTGTTCTTCTCCCAATGTTCCGGCAAGAATAGCTCCTACATAGTTACTCTTGCCCGTACCTTCTCCTCCGGTGATGCAGAATAGATTGTCTTGTGTTCCCAATGGGACACCATTCACAGCTACCACCGATTTGGAAATGTCTGGTGGATTCTCATAGTCAATTTCACAGGAACGTAACATCATCATGGTTTGGCTGTATAGGTCTGTAAACATTTTGGCAAGCTGCTCTTTCAGTTCCTTTGCCCCGTTGCCCAAGGCAAAGAAATCAGAAATGTCTTTTTCAGACTTCGTACCACTTAGCGGAAGTG
>NZ_JRPQ01000216.1 GCF_000762405.1 Hoylesella timonensis S9-PR14
ACCCAGTTGTAGATGGTCTTTTGTTCCACTTTGAGTATCTTGGACACATCTATGATATCCAAATATTCGGGTTTCAATGGTGGATGGACAGACGTATCGACGGATTGTTCTTGCAGGACAAGCAGACGGTCGAGTTTGTCCTCTACATTCATGAGCTTATCGAACAGGCGTTTTTGCCAAGTGTCTTCTGCATTATAGTTTATGTACGGCATAATTCTCCTTTTTGATAGTTGCCATTGATATCCTGTGCCAAGATATGCTGTTCTTTCATGTAGGCGATGTACTTCTTTGCGGTTCTATCCTTAATTTCCATTTCTCGCATCAGAACATCACAAAGTTCCTGATAGGTGAGCTTGAAAGAATTTCGGAAGGCTTCTCTTATAACGCCAACGAGTTCATCGGTCTTGCGCTTTTCCTTGTCCTCTTTGGACTTCTCACCACGATAGACGTGCATGTCCTCAGCCTTATCCCATCCGAAAAGCATCATCGGTACGTCCAACGGGCTTCCGTCACGGACTTTCAGAGCTTTCACCACCGAGTATTCAGGATTATCATCTTTCTCTATGGAGAGAATGCCTGCCGCCTTGCGTTGAAGTTCTGAGCCGATATGCCCACGGAGTTTGATTCCATTCGGTACGAAGTGTAGCACGCAGATGATACAGGTATTATAAATCCCTGCCAAGCGATAAAGCTCGTCCACAATGGCAATACTTTCCGTTTCATCGTTGGCAGAACGTATCAAGTCGGCTATTCCGTCAATTACCACAAGATGGATACCTCCATGCCTGTGATGAAACAAATCCATACTCTCACGGATAAGTTTCAGCCTGTCCTTGCGGGACAGAGAGGCAAGGTACAGGGAATGGCAAAACTCAGGTACTGCCGTCAAAGAAGCCCTACGCAGTGTCTTACCCAAGTTCTTGTGCAGTTGTGCCTCGGACTGTTCCGTGTCATAGTGCAGGACTGCCAAGCCTTTGGGATTGGCGGTAATCTCCAATCCCAAGGTATTTTCTATCGGCAATCGTTTTTCTCCCAACGCTCCAGCAAGGATGGCACCCACATAGTTACTCTTGCCTGTCCCCTCACCTCCGGTAATGCAGAACAGGTTATCCTGTGTGCCGAGTGGCACACCGTTTACTGCTACTACTGATTTGGAAATGTCCGGTGGATTCTCATAATCAATCTCACAGGAACGTAACATCATCATGGTTTGGCTATATAGATCTGAGAACATCTTGGCAAGCAGCTCTTTCAGTTCCTTTGCCCCGTTGCCTAAGGCAAAGAAATCAGAAATGTCTTTTTCAGACTTCGTACCACTTAGCGGAAGTG
>NZ_JRPQ01000217.1 GCF_000762405.1 Hoylesella timonensis S9-PR14
TTCATAATCTTTAATCCTTTAAATTCGTTAATCTCGCCCCTTTTCCGTATCTTTGAGCGGTGTTTAAGATTAAACACGCTGCAAAGATAATACGCTTTTGCGAATATTCAAAATAATAATGCGAATATTTTATTCGCAAATGATAATATTTATAAAATATGAGTATAAATGAGAGATTTGAGACAATCATCAAGGTACTATTCAATAATAACAAAAGAGCATTTGCAAAGGCAGTAGGAGTAAGCCCCACTGTGGTTGAAAATATTGTTGGTACACGAAAAGGAAAACCTTCTTATGAAGTCTTGAGGAAAGTTTGCGCAAATGCGAATATATCGGCAGAGTGGATTCTATTTGGAACAGAGAACCAGCCAGTAGGTGATTTTATCAATATTCGTAAAGATCTTACAATAGTAGCTCCAAAAGAGGGGGAGCCTGAAGATGGAGAACATACCGTAACTACAGTTTTTACTAAAGGCAAAGTCGGATCCAAATTTTTTCCTGTGCAGAAAGCACAAGACGCAGACCCATTTCTTAAAGAATTACTTGACACTATCAAAGAACAAGCAGAGGAAATCGGACAACTCAAGGAGCAGATCCGCCAACTTACTATTGAAAAAGAAAGGCTTGCCTCCAATGCCCACTCTTCACACGCTGCGAACGTCGGATAGAACTCTTCCATGTTATTAAAGGTGGAAAGTGTACGAAATAGCCCCCTGTACCGCAAAGCGCCCCCCAGTGGGGTGTCCCCCCTCCCTAAATGCCCCGATACACCTCCGTCTATGGCTTCAACCCTTGCATATATAGGGGTTTACGCAAAAAAATGGCTTTCAAAAGTTGTTCGCATAGTGTCAGTTTCTTGCATCAATCCCCCTTTTTTTGGATTGTTGCTATATCCCCACAGGGGGGGGCTTGGCAGGAGTTTTGAACATCCACTTTTTGCAAAATGAACATCCACTTTGAACATCCACCTGAACATCCACCCCTCAAAAAACACCATTTTTACTCGTTTTTCGTCGATCTGCCAAACTTCCCTCAAACCTCATTTGAAGACCGTTATGATACCATTCCCATGCCGTTCAAATAAGGGCGCATACAAAGCCCCTGTACGCCCAAAACTCCCGTGTATAAAGCACTTCCACACACAGCATCAAAAAAAGGCCACACGCGTAAACGTGCAGCCCTATGTATGTAAACCTTTCGCCAGCCTCATGTAAACGAAAAGCCCCTCGATGTAAACCAAAATTAAACCAATGTAAACGTTTCGTTTTGTGGAGCCTCAACCATCAAAATACGCATAACTCTTTGTAAACTAACGACTTTACCAACCTTTCAACCCTCCATCATCCTATACGCTTCGTTCTGTGCCCCATATAATGTAGGAATAGGAGTCCATGGCATAATCAATAGTGATGGTATGACCAGGATGTTGATGNTCATATTGACTTTTNCGAGCNGCATTCCAACCTGTCGACATTTCAGCTTGTCTTTTGAGTTCATTATATTCTTGTGGGGAAAGGGTGGGGAAAGACGGTGTGGTCTTTCTTTCAAAATTCTCTTTATACTTCCAACCTGTCCATGCGGAGTTGTCATTAGTATTCCTCGGATGCGAAGGCTTGTATTCAGCGAGAATTTTATTACCACTATCTTCGGAATAGATGTACCATCTTTGTCTATAGTGTTGCCCCTTTAACTCTTTTANATAATTGCTGATATAGCCTGATATGTTATAATCGTCTATCTGAAAAAGACGTGACACAGCATCTGCATCCGTTGATTGAATAACGCTCATCAGAATTTCCTTCACATTCCCTGCGTTGCGTATACTTTCATACTTGCTTCGGAAGGTCTTGTATAGCTGGTAAATTTCGGAGGGTTTTGATTTGAAGATCTTACCTATTGCAGAAAAATCCTTGAGATTCCCATTAACAGCATCTTTTCCAGCGGTGGCAAGTACTTCTCCGATATTGCTTATGTCTTTCTTAATGTTTTCCTTGGCGGCTTTGATGTCAAAGTCGCCGATCTTTTCCA
>NZ_JRPQ01000218.1 GCF_000762405.1 Hoylesella timonensis S9-PR14
TTCATAATCTTTAATCCTTTAAATTCGTTAATCTCGCCCCTTTTCCGTATCTTTGAGCGGTGTTTAAGATTAAACACGCTGCAAAGATAATACGCTTTTGCGAATATTCAAAATAATAATGCGAATATTTTATTCGCAAATGATAATATTTATAAAATATGAGTATAAATGAGAGATTTGAGACAATCATCAAGGTACTATTCAATAATAACAAAAGAGCATTTGCAAAGGCAGTAGGAGTAAGCCCCACTGTGGTTGAAAATATTGTTGGTACACGAAAAGGAAAACCTTCTTATGAAGTCTTGAGGAAAGTTTGCGCAAATGCGAATATATCGGCAGAGTGGATTCTATTTGGAACAGAGAACCAGCCAGTAGGTGATTTTATCAATATTCGTAAAGATCTTACAATAGTAGCTCCAAAAGAGGGGGAGCCTGAAGATGGAGAACATACCGTAACTACAGTTTTTACTAAAGGCAAAGTCGGATCCAAATTTTTTCCTGTGCAGAAAGCACAAGACGCAGACCCATTTCTTAAAGAATTACTTGACACTATCAAAGAACAAGCAGAGGAAATCGGACAACTCAAGGAGCAGATCCGCCAACTTACTATTGAAAAAGAAAGGCTTGCCTCCAATGCCCACTCTTCACACGCTGCGAACGTCGGATAGAACTCTTCCATGTTATTAAAGGTGGAAAGTGTACGAAATAGCCCCCTGTACCGCAAAGCGCCCCCCAGTGGGGTGTCCCCCCTCCCTAAATGCCCCGATACACCTCCGTCTATGGCTTCAACCCTTGCATATATAGGGGTTTACGCAAAAAAATGGCTTTCAAAAGTTGTTCGCATAGTGTCAGTTTCTTGCATCAATCCCCCTTTTTTTGGATTGTTGCTATATCCCCACAGGGGGGGGCTTGGCAGGAGTTTTGAACATCCACTTTTTGCAAAATGAACATCCACTTTGAACATCCACCTGAACATCCACCCCTCAAAAAACACCATTTTTACTCGTTTTTCGTCGATCTGCCAAACTTCCCTCAAACCTCATTTGAAGACCGTTATGATACCATTCCCATGCCGTTCAAATAAGGGCGCATACAAAGCCCCTGTACGCCCAAAACTCCCGTGTATAAAGCACTTCCACACACAGCATCAAAAAAAGGCCACACGCGTAAACGTGCAGCCCTATGTATGTAAACCTTTCGCCAGCCTCATGTAAACGAAAAGCCCCTCGATGTAAACCAAAATTAAACCAATGTAAACGTTTCGTTTTGTGGAGCCTCAACCATCAAAATACGCATAACTCTTTGTAAACTAACGACTTTACCAACCTTTCAACCCTCCATCATCCTATACGCTTCGTTCTGTGCCCCATATAATGTAGGAATAGGAGTCCATGGCATAATCAATAGTGATGGTATGACCAGGATGTTGATGNTCATATTGACTTTTNCGAGCNGCATTCCAACCTGTCGACATTTCAGCTTGTCTTTTGAGTTCATTATATTCTTGTGGGGAAAGGGTGGGGAAAGACGGTGTGGTCTTTCTTTCAAAATTCTCTTTATACTTCCAACCTGTCCATGCGGAGTTGTCATTAGTATTCCTCGGATGCGAAGGCTTGTATTCAGCGAGAATTTTATTACCACTATCTTCGGAATAGATGTACCATCTTTGTCTATAGTGTTGCCCCTTTAACTCTTTTANATAATTGCTGATATAGCCTGATATGTTATAATCGTCTATCTGAAAAAGACGTGACACAGCATCTGCGTCCGTCGATTGAAGAACGCTCATCAGAATTTCCTTCACATTCCCTGCGTTGCGTATACTTTCATACTTACTTCGGAAGGTCTTGTATAGTTGGTAAATTTCGGATGGTTTTGATTTGAAGATCTTACCTATTGCCGAAAAATCCTTGATATTTCCATTGACAGCATCTTTTCCAGCGGTGGCAAGTACTTCTCCGATATTGCTTATATCTTTCTTAATGTTTTCCTTGGCGGCTTTGATGTCAAAGTCGCCGATCTTTTCCA
>NZ_JRPQ01000219.1 GCF_000762405.1 Hoylesella timonensis S9-PR14
TTTATCGAGGGCTTCGAGTATTATCTCACCATTGACCGAAANCTGAAACGCAGCAGNATATCNAGTACCTTNTCNACNTTGCAGACCATNGTCCGCATGGCGGTGAAGAAAGGCGTGCTGGACTTCTATCCGTTCTTGGGCTACAGTTACGAGCGACCAAAAGGCGAACCGAGAANCATNACGCANGANGAACTANAANANATNATNGACTTGGAGATTGAGTGGGANAACTACCGCATTGTCCGTGATNTNTTNGTCTTNTCCTGCTTCACAGGNCTGGCNATCTCAGATGTCCGCAATCTTCGGGAGGAGAATATCGTCACTGAAGAAGGCAAACTCTGCATCAAGGGCAGACGCATGAAGACCAAGACCCCGTATCGTGTACANGTNCTTCCCCCTGCGCNGNCNATNATGNANCGNTANAGNGGNATANGNGCAGGCTTTGTCTTTGACGTGCCGACCNCCGACATTGTCCTCAATGGTATGCACTACATACAACGAAACATCGGCATGGAAACTCCGCTAACCTTCCACATGGCTCGCCATACCTTTGCTTCGCTTATCACGCTCTCGGCAGGCGTTCCTATCGAAACGGTGAGCCGTATGCTCGGACACACCAACCTGAGAACGACACAGGTATATGCAGCGGTTTCCTCCGAAAGAATCCATCGGGATATGCAAGCGATACAGCAGCGAATACAAGATACATTCACCTTAAAACTTTGACATTATGGCACGAAGCACATTCAAGACACTCTTTTATATCAATCGCTCCAAAGAGAAGAAGAACGGCAAATGCCCAATTATGGGGCGCATCACCATAGACGGAGAACAAGTACAATACAGCACGGGCAAGGAGATTGCTCCTGAACTTTGGGACAGCCATAAGGGACGGTGCAAGGGAACAGGTGAAGAAACAAAGGAAATCAACCGCTACTTGCAAACCAAAGAGGAACAAGCCAAAGCGAAGTATCAAGAATTAGTCTGGCAACGTGGCTATATTACCGCTGAGTTGCTGAAGCGTGAACTTATGGAAGAAGACAAGCCCAAAGGTTTTCTTATGGAGGAAGCACGACTTTTCATAGAGGAAAAGCGTCCTTGCGTAGGAATAACGGTAGCCAAGCCGACCTTTGCCAACTACATCTATGCCACACAACTCATTGAGGCTTATTTGCGTGAACGCTTGGGGCTGGAGGATATTCGCTACTCATCGCTTGACTATGGTTTTATCGAAGGGCTGGACTTCTACCTCAAATCAGAGCGCAACCTTTCTCTTGCCACTATTCAGATTGTGGTCATTTTCCTAAGAAAGCTCATCGGCATAGGTCAGCAGAAGAAGTATATCCGTATCGATCCGTTTGCGGACTACAAGGCAGAACTGCCACATCGCACACGCAGGTATCTCACTACGGAGGAATTGCAGAGGGTCCTGCAAACACCCATAATTGACAAGCAGTTTGAGCGAGCAAGGCAACTCTTTCTTTTCTGTGCTTTCACTGGTTTGGCTCGTGTGGACATGCAACGGCTCAAACCAAAAAACATCATCCATAATTCAGACGGCACGGAGGAAATCCGTATCAAAAGGCAGAAAACGGACGTAGAAGCTATCATTCCACTTTTGCCTATTGCCAAGCAAATCCTTTCACTCTATATCAAAAACAAGAAAGTAGACGACTTGATATTCCCCAATCTCACAATAAGGAAAGCATCCTTTGCGTGTATGAACATCGGGCAGATATGCCGGATAGAGAAAGGTTTGACCTTCCACATGGCTCGCCACACATTCTCTACCACGATTTGCCTTTCCAATGGTATTTCGATGGAAACGCTCAGCAAGATGCTCGGACACAGCAATATCGGTACGACACAAATTTACGGAAAGATAACCGACCATAAGATACAAGAGGATATGACCGCACTCACTGACAGAGAGCATTCAGCCTTTGAAGAATATTGTGAGTCGATAGCACGGCAGAAAGTGCCACGGCAACAAGCATAAAAGGAAGGAATTGCCAAACATATATTATTCACGATTGAAAAACAAACAGTTATGAAAGAGAACAACAAACAGGAACTTTCTTACTTTCGATTGAAGTTAAGAAGTTACATGAGTGAGCATCACCCCGAAAAGTTGCAAGATACGGAGTTTATCACTGCACGGGCAGATATGGCTCTCACAGCTTACTGCGATGCCGTGGCGCAAGGTTTTAAGCACCCCGAAGCGGAAAGCATGGCAAGCGAGGTCTTGTATCAGGGCTTGCACTTTTCCAAGTATGATACGCTTGTATCCGTATTGGAAAACGAGTTTGAAAGGGAAC
>NZ_JRPQ01000220.1 GCF_000762405.1 Hoylesella timonensis S9-PR14
TTTATCGAGGGCTTCGAGTATTATCTCACCATTGACCGAAANCTGAAACGCAGCAGNATATCNAGTACCTTNTCNACNTTGCAGACCATNGTCCGCATGGCGGTGAAGAAAGGCGTGCTGGACTTCTATCCGTTCTTGGGCTACAGTTACGAGCGACCAAAAGGCGAACCGAGAANCATNACGCANGANGAACTANAANANATNATNGACTTGGAGATTGAGTGGGANAACTACCGCATTGTCCGTGATNTNTTNGTCTTNTCCTGCTTCACAGGNCTGGCNATCTCAGATGTCCGCAATCTTCGGGAGGAGAATATCGTCACTGAAGAAGGCAAACTCTGCATCAAGGGCAGACGCATGAAGACCAAGACCCCGTATCGTGTACANGTNCTTCCCCCTGCGCNGNCNATNATGNANCGNTANAGNGGNATANGNGCAGGCTTTGTCTTTGACGTGCCGACCNCCGACATTGTCCTCAATGGTATGCACTACATACAACGAAACATCGGCATGGAAACTCCGCTAACCTTCCACATGGCTCGCCATACCTTTGCTTCGCTTATCACGCTCTCGGCAGGCGTTCCTATCGAAACGGTGAGCCGTATGCTCGGACACACCAACCTGAGAACGACACAGGTATATGCAGCGGTTTCCTCCGAAAGAATCCATCGGGATATGCAAGCGATACAGCAGCGAATACAAGATACATTCATCTTAAAACTTTGACATTATGGCACGAAGTACATTCAAGACACTCTTTTATATCAATCGCTCAAAAGAGAAAAAGAACGGCAGCTGCCCGATTATGGGACGCATCACCATAGACGGAGAGCAAGTGCAATACAGCACGGGAAAGGAAATCGCTCCCGAGCTTTGGGACAGTCGTAAGGGACGATGCAAGGGTATAGGCGAAGAGACAAAGGAAATCAACCGCTACTTGCAAACCAAAGAGGAACAAGCCAAAGCGAAGTATCAAGAATTAGTTTGGCAACGTGGCTATATCACTGCCGAGTTGTTGAAACGTGAACTCATGGAAGAGGACAATCCCAAAGGCTTTCTTATGGAGGAAGCCCGACTATTTATTGAGGAAAAGCGTCCATGCGTAGGACTGACGATTGCCAAGCCTACCTTTGCTAATTACATCTATGCAGCGCAGCTCATAAAGTCCTATCTGCGTGAACGCTTAGGGCTGGAGGATATCCGCTACTCCCTGTTGGACTATGGTTTTATCGAGGGGCTGGACTTCTACCTTAAATCAAAGCGCAATCTTTCTCTTGCCACTATTCAGGTAGCGGTCATCTTCCTTAGGAAACTCATCGGCATCGGCCAGCAGAAGAAATATATCCGCATCGACCCCTTTGTAGATTACAAGGCGGAACTACCACATCGAACACGCAGGTATCTCACAACCGAGGAACTGCAACGAGTACTGCAAACACCCATAATTGACAAGCAGTTCGAGCGAGCAAGGCAACTCTTCCTTTTCTGCGCCTTCACCGGTTTGGCTCGTGTGGATATGCAACGGCTCAAACCGAAGCATATCACCCATAATGCTGACGGCACGGAGGAAATCCGCATCAAAAGGCAGAAAACAGACGTGGAAGCTATCATTCCACTCCTGCCCATTGCCAAGCAAATCCTTTCGCTCTATATCAAGGATAAGAAAGCGGACGACTTGATATTCCCCAATCTTACAATAAGGAAAGCATCTTTAGCTTGTGTGAACATCGGGCAGATATGCCGGATAGAGAAAGGCTTGACCTTTCACATGGCTCGCCACACATTCTCAACCACGATTTGCCTTTCCAATGGTATTTCGATGGAAACGCTCAGCAAGATGCTCGGACACAGCAATATCGGTACGACACAAATCTACGGAAAAATAACCGACCATAAGATACAGGAGGATATGACTGCACTCACAGACAGGGAGCATACTGTATTTGAAGGTTATTGTGAGTCGATAGCACGGCAGAACGTGCCACTGCAACACGCATAAAAAGGAAGTAAATACCAAACATTTATTATTCACGATTGAAAACCAAATGATTATGAAAAAGAACAACAAGCTGGAACTTTCCTACTTTCGGTTGAAATTAAGAAGTTATATGAGTGAGCATCACCCCGAAAGATTGCACGACACGGAGTTTATCACCGTACGGGCAGATATGGCTCTCACAGCTTACTGCGATGCCGTGGCGCAAGGTTTCACTCACCCCGAAGCGGAAAGCATGGCAAGCGAGGTTTTGTATTATGGCTTGCACTTTTCCAAGTATGATACGCTTGTATCCGTATTGGAAAACGAGTTTGAAAGGGAAC
>NZ_JRPQ01000221.1 GCF_000762405.1 Hoylesella timonensis S9-PR14
GGTCGAAGAAACGAAAAATCCTTAAAGGTTGAGAATCGGGTTGCCCAGAATAATAATAAACTTCAAAATANAAGATTATGTCAAACAACGAAATGATTTTANCTGCATTAGGTTTTTCTAATTGGGACAAGCAATTGGACGAGTTCAAAAACAATTTTGGTTTCGNCTGGACAAATGAAGATTTAGATGAAGCAATTGAGGTCGCTGGCTGTAATACCTCTAATGTGAGAAATTGTCTCATGGAGATACTTTGGCTTAAGGTAGTCTATTACTTTGTTGATACAATGGAATGTTGTCGAGAGTTGTTTGATAGTTACATCAATGGGTCGCTTGATACTCATTTTTATTACAACGGGACAGAGNTTAAGTCTGAAGAAGAACTGTTGAAACTCGTCAACGAAGTATAAAGCNACCCACAAATCAATAACCATGTAAATAAGAAATAAAATGAAAACAAAGACAAACAGGTATTTTTTCAGAANAGCAGGAAAAGGCTGGACTATAATGAAGCGTAGAATGGACAATTATATCATTGNCATACGTTGGGTGTCAAGCTGGCAAGAGGCACGACAGCAAGTCTATAAGCTCAATGGATGGAATTGAACACCTAATATTAATCCTATATATAACGAACTCAATTTATAAACACTTTTATACAGAAGAAATGAAAACATTATCAATCCAAAAAAATAAGACGGTATCGNTATTTGAAGGTGCCAATAAATGGTGGAACACAAAAAACGCATTCTTCTCAATGCTTACAGGAGAAAAGTTTTCCAACAGAGAAGTAGTACTCACACATTTAATTCTTATGGCGTTTTGTGCTGGAATAGNATGTGCAGAGACACTCCCCTCCGTATCTATCCTTGCCATTGCTATAAGTGCAGTTTGTGTAAGATTTCTAAACCAAAAAGAAAATAATGCTAATATTACTGATTAGTTTCATTTTTTTATATCCTAAAATATTAACATTTGAGCAAAACGAGTCAGAGAATATTCATTGTTATTATAAGTTCCAAATATGTATTATTTGGAACTTATATATTGTTTCATTCTTTATTGAGCAATGAAAATTTCTCCCCTGAAGATTTTGAAAACGTTAATATAAGACTTTTATTTTTTTTATCNATCATTTTTACGGCAAGGTTTGTATCTTCGCCATCGTTAAATAAATATTTTTATGAAAATAAATCACCTATCACCAATGCTTGCATTGACNGTGTTTGTCTCNTTTTCATGTACGAGACATCCGTCNTTCAAAACTTCTACCGAAGCGATAGAGGCTTGCAAAGAAAAATTGTCGGAAGTGAGATCCTGCAAGGATGCCGACATCGAGAAAGTAACAAAGTTNACGGCACAGTGGCAAGAACTACGGGACTCGTCGTACAGTGTCTTTTCAAAAGACTCTACCGTTAATTTGAAAAGTCCGATAGCTCTTGCATATTTTGTTATTTCCGATTCGATGAGAACGGAACTAACACGATTAGCATTCTCAANACAACGTTCGCTTCAGGATGTAATGTACCTCAAACTCAATACGGCAGGGGAACGNGCAAAGATCGAAAGCTCNGATACCTATAAAAANGCTTCCGAATTTTATGNCAGCCTTGATAAAGTGCAAACTATTAACAGGTTACCACAAATATTGATTAGCTATAANAAACTACTGAACAGTACCCATGACTTTAAGCAGGAATCCCAGTTGCTTGCTTTTATCAGAGAGGAAGACAGGTGCTTTCGNTCGCTTATGGAACATCTTAGTAATGTTCCCACGAATGAGATGCAGCAATTGACTCAAAAAACAACAAGACTCTTTGACCGCCTTTATTCTTCAGTTGGTCAAAAAGAAGATGAAGTGAATGACAGGACGATGCTGTATCTTACAATGCGCTTTAACAGNCGTATCATGCAAAATGCCATTGCATGCAGGGAAGATATATTAAACAANAAAAAACTCGACCAAGAGCAACGGATAAGCTACCGATGGATGCTNATTCAGCCCTATGTNTCGTTGGANAGTTATTCAACTGCAACTTTGACNAAAAAACAAAGGAAAGAACTAATGGAACTTTCCAAAGAACTCCCTGTGCTTTTAAANCGTCTGGATGAAAAAAGAAAAACAAAGGAAGAAGAGAACAAACTAATAACTACCTTGGCCGATTATTTNCTTAAATCCTATATTTCTGCNACTTTATAAATAAAAATCGTATGGAAAAAGCATTAGACTACAACAAACTTGAAGACGGAACTTACAAGCGTTCCATCCTCCTGCTTTATCAAAAGTTGATAAAGTTGCTCCCTCACTATTTTACGGAACAACAGATAGGCNTTATCAAACACACTTATTTTACAGAGGTTGTTTTCAACATGGATGAACATAACATGTTAGAAAATGNAGTATCAGAATTGGTAGAGAAATTGCATATACACGTTCTTTATGCCTCGAGGGAAGAAAGCGGAAAGATATATAAGGTGGTAGCATACTCGACTCCTGTAGAAGATGAAATGTTTGTAATCTACCTTTCTTCGACCAACTATGGAATCATAGACTCAATGACAGTCTTCTTTTTTGATAGTTTGGAAACAATGTACTATCAGCTACTTTCTGAAAGAAAGCGGAAACCAAGGCTTCAAAAGGACATTNTGGAGCAAGAATCATACGCAGAAACATTGTCGAACTTTAATTGAAAGAAATATGGTGATGTTAATATTAAAATTGATACTTTTCGTTGTGTTNACGACCATTCCTTTCCTGTACCATTTTCTAATTAANCCNAGAAGGGAAAGCGTGAAAAATTATAGGAATGTTTTTGCTGCAGCACAACCCCATATGTCGAAGATAAAGAAGTTGGCTTGGAGNCTGGGTNCCTATATTATCAACTTTTATGATAAGATGAAACANAGGGAAAANCCAAGAAAATTCTTTACATTATTGNTCTTATTATTTCTTCTCTGCATTCAAGGTGTGGACAATTTTGCATCTGGAGAAGTGGCNGCCACATATAAAACAATGGCAAAGGAAAAAAGACTGGAACAGCTTAGTATCAGCGGAAAGAAAACTGCAGCTCCTTTCATGCAACGAAAGATGAATAATTANCTATATCCTTTCCTCACNCGTCCTGTTNTTTATCTCCTGACTTTTGGAATAACATTGCTNTTCTTCTCTTATAAATTAGCGAACAGAATATTCACGGAAATACATAACAGTAAAAAAATCNTGATAGCCATATCCTGCATAATAATANTGTTTTCTTTCTTCGATGAAGGAAGATATATATTGCTTTCAGAGGTGCTTTACGTCATCNCAATGGCNGCATTATTTTATCCTAATTTCCAAGACTTCGAAGCCCCCAAAGGAAGAAAAACAATACCACAAAAATACATGGAAGAAAGAAAGGCAGCATGACCTTTATTTAATCATGATTTTTATATAAANAAGTTAATGGGAAAAAGCCTGATTTTTACATCTAATATTTACAATAAAAAACGATAATGGTTAATGAAAAAATGATAGATAAAAAAACAGTTCAAACTGACAACAAAGAATATGATGTAAGGATGCCTTCNGCTTTGTTAGANTNTCTCTGTGGNGACTACACTTACAAGAACACAAGGCGTTTTTCTCGTCTNCAAGCCTTTCGTGATCTCGTAGTNCGTCATTGTATATCNGAGAGNAAACAAGAGGANATGGCCGCAAACATAGAGTGCTTATCAAAGTCTTGGGGATGGAGTCGTCCTTCTGTCATGAAGTTCATCCAAAATTTGGAAGCAATGGAGATTTTGGAAGTCTTCAATGTTGTCACGAGCAAAATGGTTAGACTTCAAAAAGGCGTTGTTATTTTTGTACCCAAAAAAGAGACGAAGAAATGATGGTGAGAATCTTAATTCATTCGGAGAAATCTAAATTGACATTTCATTTTTAATNTTTACAGATGAAAAAGACAAAGTCATTGTACATGCGCTTGCGCATGANGAATCGTTTTGCAAACGAAATAAATTATTTTATATTGGGAGGTAGCCTAATACCCCCCAAATAGAAATTTGGAGGAATTGACACCCCAAAAGAGGGGGACTTCGTGCGGCAAGCCGTGTCAATATTAGGCTCTCCGAGGGTTTAGACGACGATTACCTCTAAAAATCCAAAATGGGTATACAAAATAGACGTTTGTAAACCATTGACCCCTATGAATATTACATTGACCCCACCGTTGACCCCTCTGAATGTTATAAAATGAAGNTGTTGACCCCTNTAAATGTTACAAAATGACAGTTCTAATANTANCNTNTTTTTTATGGGTAAAATTTCTTNTTTAGAAAAGGGGTTGACCCCCTTAAAACTTTCATTTTGTTACATTGACCCCTATGTTTGACCCCCTTGAAGTGACAAAATGTAACATTGACCCCACCGTTGACCCCTCAATGTGTAAGTTTAGAAAANGGGAGAAGNAAGTTTTATAAATATTACCACTAATTGACCCCCCCATCGAAAAATATTAAAAAAAAGAAATATATGGCAAAACAAGTAATNGATCTCATGCCCACAAAGGGCATTACTGTTGCTCAAAGTAATGAGCATCTGCGAAACTTCTCTGCGGAAGCCTACAAGAGAAAACTATCATATGCTTTTGATCCAACCCGTGAACATCTTAACTTTGAGGTTCGCAAGGGTGGGGTAATAACTCCTGTCGACAAAAAACNCTCAATCACACAAAGAATCAAAGATAATTTGAAGGCAAGGAATATAATAGACCCTAACCTCGGACTTCCGGAACCAAAGTATCGAACTGTTGCAAATTTCATCTTGGGCGGTTCAAGGGATCAGATGCACCGTTTGGCATTCGGCGAGCAACATGTAAGCCTGGACAAAGAAGCTGACAATTCAAAGATTACTCGTAATTCAGAAATAGAAAAATGGGCTGTTGATATGTACAAGTTTATGAGTAAAAAATATGGTGAAAAAAATATCGCAGCTTTTATAGTACATCTTGATGAAACAAATCCTCACATTCACTGTACAATTTTACCAATAACAGAGCGGAATAAATTCTCTTGGAAAATGGTCATGGCTGGACAGAATAAATTTGAATACAGTCAACGAATGACAGCCCTTCATAATGAGCTTTCGGAAGTCAA
>NZ_JRPQ01000222.1 GCF_000762405.1 Hoylesella timonensis S9-PR14
GGTCGAAGAAACGAAAAATCCTTAAAGGTTGAGAATCGGGTTGCCCAGAATAATAATAAACTTCAAAATANAAGATTATGTCAAACAACGAAATGATTTTANCTGCATTAGGTTTTTCTAATTGGGACAAGCAATTGGACGAGTTCAAAAACAATTTTGGTTTCGNCTGGACAAATGAAGATTTAGATGAAGCAATTGAGGTCGCTGGCTGTAATACCTCTAATGTGAGAAATTGTCTCATGGAGATACTTTGGCTTAAGGTAGTCTATTACTTTGTTGATACAATGGAATGTTGTCGAGAGTTGTTTGATAGTTACATCAATGGGTCGCTTGATACTCATTTTTATTACAACGGGACAGAGNTTAAGTCTGAAGAAGAACTGTTGAAACTCGTCAACGAAGTATAAAGCNACCCACAAATCAATAACCATGTAAATAAGAAATAAAATGAAAACAAAGACAAACAGGTATTTTTTCAGAANAGCAGGAAAAGGCTGGACTATAATGAAGCGTAGAATGGACAATTATATCATTGNCATACGTTGGGTGTCAAGCTGGCAAGAGGCACGACAGCAAGTCTATAAGCTCAATGGATGGAATTGAACACCTAATATTAATCCTATATATAACGAACTCAATTTATAAACACTTTTATACAGAAGAAATGAAAACATTATCAATCCAAAAAAATAAGACGGTATCGNTATTTGAAGGTGCCAATAAATGGTGGAACACAAAAAACGCATTCTTCTCAATGCTTACAGGAGAAAAGTTTTCCAACAGAGAAGTAGTACTCACACATTTAATTCTTATGGCGTTTTGTGCTGGAATAGNATGTGCAGAGACACTCCCCTCCGTATCTATCCTTGCCATTGCTATAAGTGCAGTTTGTGTAAGATTTCTAAACCAAAAAGAAAATAATGCTAATATTACTGATTAGTTTCATTTTTTTATATCCTAAAATATTAACATTTGAGCAAAACGAGTCAGAGAATATTCATTGTTATTATAAGTTCCAAATATGTATTATTTGGAACTTATATATTGTTTCATTCTTTATTGAGCAATGAAAATTTCTCCCCTGAAGATTTTGAAAACGTTAATATAAGACTTTTATTTTTTTTATCNATCATTTTTACGGCAAGGTTTGTATCTTCGCCATCGTTAAATAAATATTTTTATGAAAATAAATCACCTATCACCAATGCTTGCATTGACNGTGTTTGTCTCNTTTTCATGTACGAGACATCCGTCNTTCAAAACTTCTACCGAAGCGATAGAGGCTTGCAAAGAAAAATTGTCGGAAGTGAGATCCTGCAAGGATGCCGACATCGAGAAAGTAACAAAGTTNACGGCACAGTGGCAAGAACTACGGGACTCGTCGTACAGTGTCTTTTCAAAAGACTCTACCGTTAATTTGAAAAGTCCGATAGCTCTTGCATATTTTGTTATTTCCGATTCGATGAGAACGGAACTAACACGATTAGCATTCTCAANACAACGTTCGCTTCAGGATGTAATGTACCTCAAACTCAATACGGCAGGGGAACGNGCAAAGATCGAAAGCTCNGATACCTATAAAAANGCTTCCGAATTTTATGNCAGCCTTGATAAAGTGCAAACTATTAACAGGTTACCACAAATATTGATTAGCTATAANAAACTACTGAACAGTACCCATGACTTTAAGCAGGAATCCCAGTTGCTTGCTTTTATCAGAGAGGAAGACAGGTGCTTTCGNTCGCTTATGGAACATCTTAGTAATGTTCCCACGAATGAGATGCAGCAATTGACTCAAAAAACAACAAGACTCTTTGACCGCCTTTATTCTTCAGTTGGTCAAAAAGAAGATGAAGTGAATGACAGGACGATGCTGTATCTTACAATGCGCTTTAACAGNCGTATCATGCAAAATGCCATTGCATGCAGGGAAGATATATTAAACAANAAAAAACTCGACCAAGAGCAACGGATAAGCTACCGATGGATGCTNATTCAGCCCTATGTNTCGTTGGANAGTTATTCAACTGCAACTTTGACNAAAAAACAAAGGAAAGAACTAATGGAACTTTCCAAAGAACTCCCTGTGCTTTTAAANCGTCTGGATGAAAAAAGAAAAACAAAGGAAGAAGAGAACAAACTAATAACTACCTTGGCCGATTATTTNCTTAAATCCTATATTTCTGCNACTTTATAAATAAAAATCGTATGGAAAAAGCATTAGACTACAACAAACTTGAAGACGGAACTTACAAGCGTTCCATCCTCCTGCTTTATCAAAAGTTGATAAAGTTGCTCCCTCACTATTTTACGGAACAACAGATAGGCNTTATCAAACACACTTATTTTACAGAGGTTGTTTTCAACATGGATGAACATAACATGTTAGAAAATGNAGTATCAGAATTGGTAGAGAAATTGCATATACACGTTCTTTATGCCTCGAGGGAAGAAAGCGGAAAGATATATAAGGTGGTAGCATACTCGACTCCTGTAGAAGATGAAATGTTTGTAATCTACCTTTCTTCGACCAACTATGGAATCATAGACTCAATGACAGTCTTCTTTTTTGATAGTTTGGAAACAATGTACTATCAGCTACTTTCTGAAAGAAAGCGGAAACCAAGGCTTCAAAAGGACATTNTGGAGCAAGAATCATACGCAGAAACATTGTCGAACTTTAATTGAAAGAAATATGGTGATGTTAATATTAAAATTGATACTTTTCGTTGTGTTNACGACCATTCCTTTCCTGTACCATTTTCTAATTAANCCNAGAAGGGAAAGCGTGAAAAATTATAGGAATGTTTTTGCTGCAGCACAACCCCATATGTCGAAGATAAAGAAGTTGGCTTGGAGNCTGGGTNCCTATATTATCAACTTTTATGATAAGATGAAACANAGGGAAAANCCAAGAAAATTCTTTACATTATTGNTCTTATTATTTCTTCTCTGCATTCAAGGTGTGGACAATTTTGCATCTGGAGAAGTGGCNGCCACATATAAAACAATGGCAAAGGAAAAAAGACTGGAACAGCTTAGTATCAGCGGAAAGAAAACTGCAGCTCCTTTCATGCAACGAAAGATGAATAATTANCTATATCCTTTCCTCACNCGTCCTGTTNTTTATCTCCTGACTTTTGGAATAACATTGCTNTTCTTCTCTTATAAATTAGCGAACAGAATATTCACGGAAATACATAACAGTAAAAAAATCNTGATAGCCATATCCTGCATAATAATANTGTTTTCTTTCTTCGATGAAGGAAGATATATATTGCTTTCAGAGGTGCTTTACGTCATCNCAATGGCNGCATTATTTTATCCTAATTTCCAAGACTTCGAAGCCCCCAAAGGAAGAAAAACAATACCACAAAAATACATGGAAGAAAGAAAGGCAGCATGACCTTTATTTAATCATGATTTTTATATAAANAAGTTAATGGGAAAAAGCCTGATTTTTACATCTAATATTTACAATAAAAAACGATAATGGTTAATGAAAAAATGATAGATAAAAAAACAGTTCAAACTGACAACAAAGAATATGATGTAAGGATGCCTTCNGCTTTGTTAGANTNTCTCTGTGGNGACTACACTTACAAGAACACAAGGCGTTTTTCTCGTCTNCAAGCCTTTCGTGATCTCGTAGTNCGTCATTGTATATCNGAGAGNAAACAAGAGGANATGGCCGCAAACATAGAGTGCTTATCAAAGTCTTGGGGATGGAGTCGTCCTTCTGTCATGAAGTTCATCCAAAATTTGGAAGCAATGGAGATTTTGGAAGTCTTCAATGTTGTCACGAGCAAAATGGTTAGACTTCAAAAAGGCGTTGTTATTTTTGTACCCAAAAAAGAGACGAAGAAATGATGGTGAGAATCTTAATTCATTCGGAGAAATCTAAATTGACATTTCATTTTTAATNTTTACAGATGAAAAAGACAAAGTCATTGTACATGCGCTTGCGCATGANGAATCGTTTTGCAAACGAAATAAATTATTTTATATTGGGAGGTAGCCTAATACCCCCCAAATAGAAATTTGGAGGAATTGACACCCCAAAAGAGGGGGACTTCGTGCGGCAAGCCGTGTCAATATTAGGCTCTCCGAGGGTTTAGACGACGATTACCTCTAAAAATCCAAAATGGGTATACAAAATAGACGTTTGTAAACCATTGACCCCTATGAATATTACATTGACCCCACCGTTGACCCCTCTGAATGTTATAAAATGAAGNTGTTGACCCCTNTAAATGTTACAAAATGACAGTTCTANTANTANCNTNTTTTTTATGGGTAAAATTTCTTNTTTAGAAAAGGGGTTGACCCCCTTAAAACTTTCATTTTGTTACATTGACCCCTATGTTTGACCCCCTTGAAGTGACAAAATGTAACATTGACCCCACCGTTGACCCCTCAATGTGTAAGTTTAGAAAANGGGAGAAGNAAGTTTTATAAATATTACCACTAATTGACCCCCCCATCGAAAAATATTAAAAAAAAGAAATATATGGCAAAACAAGTAATNGATCTCATGCCCACAAAGGGCATTACTGTTGCTCAAAGTAATGAGCATCTGCGAAACTTCTCTGCGGAAGCCTACAAGAGAAAACTATCATATGCTTTTGATCCAACCCGTGAACATCTTAACTTTGAGGTTCGCAAGGGTGGGGTAATAACTCCTGTCGACAAAAAACNCTCAATCACACAAAGAATCAAAGATAATTTGAAGGCAAGGAATATAATAGATCCTAATCTCGGACTTCCGGAACCGAAGTATCGAACTGTTGCAAATTTTATCTTGGGTGGTTCGAGGGATCAGATGCACCGTTTGGCATTCGGCGAGCAACAAGTAAACTTGGACAAAGAAGCTGACAATTCCAAAATTACTCGTAGTTCTAAAATAGAAAAATGGGCTGTTGAGATGTACAAGTTTATGAGTAAAAAATATGGTGAAAAAAATATCGCAGCTTTTATAG
>NZ_JRPQ01000223.1 GCF_000762405.1 Hoylesella timonensis S9-PR14
TAATCACTTGCCAAAGTGATTATTATCAAGCCCCTATTATGGGCGCACTAAAAGCGTAGAATGAGCCGTCCTCGCAAATCACGCTCATGTTGGTCTCCGTCTCAAAATCCTTGACGGCAGCCTTCACACGCAGCACGTTCTCCGCATCCTCCGCCTTGCCGGCAATGATGTTCTGTGAACCCAAATCCACATAGCGGACAGGCGCAGGGAAAATCAGATGCACCGTCTTTTCAAAAGTAACCTCCAAGCCGTAAGGCAGGACGATGCGTCCGTTTGGGATTGCCTTGCTCATCCCTTGAAAGAGTTCTCCCGATGAGAGCGGANGGTCGGGCGTGAGCGTTNAAGTCGTTGTNTGTGCAGTGGCTGACGCTCCCATCGTGGCAAGCAGGACAGCCGAAAAAATCCATTTTTTCATTGTTATCTTCTTTTTTATGATTGATAGTTTTATTTGGTTTGAACTAAGAACAGGCGGTAGCCTCCTTTGAGTGTTACCTTGACGGTGCGGAGCTTCTTTTGGAGCAGCTGGCTTGCGCCCTGCATCACCCCACGAGCCGCCTCCGAGATAATCTGGTCTTTGGCAGAGGAAGCAAAGGTGAAGGACGTTCCCATTGAACCACCAATGTTCGCACCCACCTCTTTAAGGGCATTGACGTCCTCCGAACCGGGAATGAACACACCCTCCTGTCCGTCGGTGTCGTATGCCGAGAGCTTCACGGCAATAATCCGTCCCTCGACCTCAATGCTCTTAACGAGCAGGTGCAGGCGGTTGCCCTCAATCTTAGCCCTCGCAATGAGTCGGCTTTGTCGTGGAATGTGCAGTCCCTGTACCTTGGCACTTTCAAGCAGACGGAGGACTACATTGTCACCCTCTTTAAGAACTGTAGTCCTGTCCACAACAACTTTCAGCGTATTGCGCACTGTAGGTACAGCCGTGCTTGTGAGCGAATGAAAGCCCATATTACGAGCCTTCTTGCCGTATTCCTCCATAAAGTACACATCGCTCATAGGTTGGTTGAGCGAAGAGACCACCTGCTTACGTTCTGCCAACACCTCCATTACGGGAAGAGAACTGGTTGAGGACGCTTGTTTTGTTGCCGATGTTTCCAAAGTACCTTTTTCCTTTGCGGGCGTAAAAGCGTGGGCAGCATTGGTAGTCGAAGAAGACTGTGGCAGATACTTTGCCGCCATTTGGTAACTCTTTTCCATCAAGGCGAGCTGTCGCTTCTCCTCCGCATCCTCATTCTCGTTCTTCGCTGCCAACTCCTTTTTGAGATTATCCAACTCCGAGCGCAGTGCCTCACGCTCCTGCTCATTGGGGTCGGGCGCATAAAAAGAGTTCAACAGGCGGTTGTTCTCCTCATAGCGGTGCATCGAGCTTTCAATCTTTGCCGTCGAAGCGGCTGNTTCCGCACGCTCGCTTTCCGAGG
>NZ_JRPQ01000224.1 GCF_000762405.1 Hoylesella timonensis S9-PR14
TAATCACTTGCCAAAGTGATTATTATCAAGCCCCTATTATGGGCGCACTAAAAGCATAGAAAGAGCCGTCCTCGCAAATCACGCTCATGTTGGTTTCCGTCTCAAAGTCCTTGAAGGCAGCCTTTACACGCAGTACGTTCTCCGCATCCTCCGCCTTGCCGGCAATGATGTTCTGTGAACCCAAATCTACATAGCGGACAGGCGCAGGAAAAATCAGATGCACCGTCTTTTCAAAAGTAACCTCCAAGCCGTATGGCAGGACGATGCGTCCGTTAGGAATTGCCTTGCTCATACCTTGAAAGAGTTCTCCCGATGAGAGCGGANGGTCGGGCGTGAGCGTTNAAGTCGTTGTNTGTGCAGTGGCTGACGCTCCCATCGTGGCAAGCAGGACAGCCGAAAAAATCCATTTTTTCATTGTTGTTATTATTTTGTTATTGCTATTTTTATTGATTGATATGCTTATTTTGACTGAACCAAGAACATGCGGTAGCCGCCTTTAAGTGTTACCTTGACGGTGCGGAGTTTCTTTTGGAGCAGCTGGCTTGCGCCCTGCATCACCCCACGTGCCGCCTCCGAGATAATCTGGTCTTTGGCGGAGGAAGCAAAAGTGAAGGAAGTCCCCATCGAACCACCGATGTTCGCACCCACCTCTTTGAGGGCGTTGATGTCCTCCGAACCGGGAATGAACACACCCTCCTGTCCGTCGGTGTCGTATGCCGAGAGCTTCACGGCAATAATCCGTCCCTTTACTTCAATGCTCTTAACGAGCAGGTGCAGACGGTTGCCCTCAATCTTAGCCCTCGCAATGAGTCGGCTTTGGCGGGGAATGCGCAAGCCCTGCACTTGGGCAGTTTCGAGCATGCGCAACGCCACATTATCGCCCTCCTTGAGTGTCGCCGTCCTGTCCACCACCACGCTGAGCGTGTTGCGGGACACGGCAGCAACCGCACTCGTGAGCGAATGAAAGCCCATATTGCGTGGCTTCGTGCCGTATTGCTGAACAAAGTCGGCATCTGTCATCGGCTGGTCGAGCGAAGACACCACCTGCTTACGTTCTGCCAATACCTCCATTGCAGGAAGAGAACCGGCTACCGATACTTGTTTTGTTGCCGATGTTTCCAAAACTCCCTTTTCCTTTGCGGGTGTAAAAGCGTTGGCAGCATTGGTAGTTGAAGAAGATTGTGGCAGATACTTCGCCGCCATTTGGTAACTCTTTTCCATCAGAGCGAGCTGTCGCTTCTCCTCCGCATCCTCATTCTCATTCTTTGATGCCAATTCCTTTTTGAGGTTGTCCAACTCCGAGCGCAGTGCCTCACGCTCCTGCTCGTGCGGATCGGGTGCATAAAAAGAGTTCAACAGGCGGTTGTTCTCCTCATAGCGGTGCATTGAGCTTTCAATCTTTGCCGTCGAAGCGGCTGTTTCCGCACGCTCGCTTTCCGAGG
>NZ_JRPQ01000225.1 GCF_000762405.1 Hoylesella timonensis S9-PR14
GTGAACTTCTGTTCACCTGTAGGAGCGCCACCCTGATGTCCTATCACGGAAGACAGCTTCACCGAAGGNTGCATCGCCTTCANGGTCTTCTCCAGTTCNTCCGCGCCAATCTTCTTGCCCAGCTCCACAAACTGGTCTTTGTTGTTTAACTCAATGCGTTTGTCGGCNATGGCTTGCTCGACAAGGCTGTTGATTCTCGNCAAGGTGAGCTTCTCTTTTTCCTGAAGCAGAGACGCGTTCTGTTCCTTGACNGCATTCAACTCGGCAATCTTGGCGGAGATTTCAGCCTCGGTNGCCGTTTCNGGCAGCCCCAAATTCAGGGCNATGGTNTTGTTTTCCATTTCTTCTGTTTTTTGTTTGTTAATATTATTCAAAAGCGGCAGCGGGCAATCTNCGTCCCTGCCGAGGGTTATTCTTTTTCCGTCTTTATGAAGCACGAGGGCATCATCATTGGCACCGACATCAGCGACGCTTACCTCAAATAGCTTGCTCTTGGTGATGGTGGGACGTGTCTGCCCTTGGACAAGCATGCTCGCATCCTCGCTTGTTTCCAATATTTCCAAACCGGCGCTCACCATTCTTAGACTTCCGAACTCGAACTGCTTCTCGCAGCGTTGGCTAAGTTCCGAGGCACAGTCGAACATCAGTTCACCGGTTACCTCATTGTTCTCCACCTTCAAGTCCTTCACATAACCCACCACGTTGCCACGCTCGTGCATATAGAGAAGTACAGGGTTACGGTTGTACTGAGCCACGTCCATGCCGCTCGTCAGCACTCTGAACCCGTAGCTGTTCAGGCTGTCATTAGATATTCTTACACGTTTTCCCATTTGCGTTTCATATTCAATTTTGACTGCAATATTACGTCATAAATCATTGACTACCAAAAAAGTATGAAACCACTACACGCTTCTATGAAGTGACTGCATCTTTTTTTTGCAACCTCAATAAAATAAGGCAATTTTGCATGGTAAAGCAACAAACCGATTTATGACAAAAGCAGAAACAGAAAAGAAAAAATCCCTTGCACGCTCTCTCTACCTTGCTGGGATGGAGCAGAACGAGATAGCTGAGAAGGTTGAGGTGTCGAGGGTTACCATATCCAAGTGGTGCAATGCGGATGGTTGGAAAGAGGCGCGGGCGGCCAAGAACGTGACACGCCCCGAGCTGGTGAACAAACTGCTGCTCACCATAGACAAGTTGATAACCGAGGTGAACGAGTCGGAAGACCCATCGCTCATAGCCGGCATAGGCGACAAGCTCGCCAAACTGTCCTCCGTCATCGAGAAGCTCGACAAGAAGGCCAATGTTGTGGATGCGATAGAGGTCTTTATGGCATTTTCCAAGTGGCTGGAGTACCGTGCCACCATCGACCCCTCTGTAACGCCGGAACTCATCAAGACCATCAACAAGTTTCAGGACATGTACCTCACTGAGCAGATGGGAATAAAATGATAATTCATAATTTTTAATTCATAATTCATAATTTTACTAACGACTCATCAACTCTCAACTAAAAGTATGAATTATGAATTCTTAATTATGAATTAACTCGTGAACTCATCAACTAAAAAACTCATCAACTACCACCATGGCAACAGCAGCAGAAAAGAAAATGGCATTCCAGCAGTGGAAGGAGCATTGCAAGCGCATCCAGTCAATCACCGACACCACGGCACTTGCCAACGAGACACCTGCCCAAAAAGACAGGCGCAAGGAAAGACTGCTCAGCAACTATGCCGCCTTCTGCGAGTATTACTTCCCCCATTTCCTCACGCTGCGCGACAAGACAACGGGAGAGGTTGTACGCACCGTACACAACGCGCCGTTCCACAATCAGGCTGCGCGTAAGGTAATGGGAACTCCTAACCTCAAGGCGGTGTTCATGTGGCCCAGAGGACACGCCAAGTCCACGCACTTTGACATCTTCATGCCGCTGTGGTTGATGCTGCGTCCAAAGCGGCTCATCAATTTCATGGTCGTGGTGGGCAAATCGCAGGACAGCGCCAACCGGTTGCTTGGAGATATTCAGGCAGAACTGGAATATAATCAGCGCATCATCGCCGACTTCGGGCAGCAGAAGAACCTCGGACTGTGGACGGCAGGGGAGTTCAAGACCGCCTCCGGAGTGAAGTTCCTTGCTGTTGGACGTGGGCAGTCGCCGCGTGGACTGCGTGAGCGCGAGGCACGCCCGGACTACATTGTCATCGACGACCTTGACGATGACGAGCTCTGCCGTAACGAGAAGCGTGTGCACGACCTCACCGACTGGGTGAAGGAGGCACTCTTCGGCGCGCTCGACGTGGGGCGAGGACGTTTCCTTATGGTGGGCAACCTCATATCAAAGACCTCCGTACTGGCAAACATCGCAGCCACGCCTGGCGTGTTTGTCTCAAAGGTTCAGGCTATAGACAAAAACGGGGAGCCGGTATGGAAGGAGAAATGGAACAAGGAAGACGCACAGGAGTACCGCGACTTCGTGGGCTACCGGGCGTGGGAGAAGGAGATGATGCACAATCCCATCGTGGACGGAACCATCTTCCGGGCAGACTGGATAAGATACAAGCCCATGCCATCGCTCCGCAAGTATGATATGCTGGTGTGCTACACCGACCCGTCTTTCAAATCAACCACAGCCAACGACTACAAGGCTTCACGTCTGTGGGGAAAGATCGGAAACGAACTCCATCTCATAGACTGTTATGTACGGCAGGACACGGTCGGAGGTATGGTACGGTGGCTCTATGACCTCTACGAGCGGACGAGGGACAAAGCGGCAATACGCTTCTTTATGGAGGCGAACTTCATGCAGGACGTCATTCTGGACGAGTTCGCCCTGGAGGGGAACCTGCGTGGATACCAGCTGCCTATCATGCCCGACAAACGCAAGAAGCCCGACAAGATACAGCGTATCGAGGCGGTCAGCCCACTGTGGGAACGTGGCTACGTTTACTACAATGAGAAGCTCAAGGACTCACCCGATATGCAGGTGGGCATAGAGCAGACGCTCGCTCTCGAGCGCGGAAGCCGTGTTCACGACGATGCGCCGGACGCTGACGAGGGGGCGATATGGATCCTGCAGCGCAATGCAAGACAGGAGAGTTTTCAACCGGTGTTCGGAAAAAGACCGACCGCCAAAAATTCATGGTAGGATGGTGAGCAATTCATAATTCATAATTCAT
>NZ_JRPQ01000226.1 GCF_000762405.1 Hoylesella timonensis S9-PR14
GTGAACTTCTGTTCACCTGTAGGAGCGCCACCCTGATGTCCTATCACGGAAGACAGCTTCACCGAAGGNTGCATCGCCTTCANGGTCTTCTCCAGTTCNTCCGCGCCAATCTTCTTGCCCAGCTCCACAAACTGGTCTTTGTTGTTTAACTCAATGCGTTTGTCGGCNATGGCTTGCTCGACAAGGCTGTTGATTCTCGNCAAGGTGAGCTTCTCTTTTTCCTGAAGCAGAGACGCGTTCTGTTCCTTGACNGCATTCAACTCGGCAATCTTGGCGGAGATTTCAGCCTCGGTNGCCGTTTCNGGCAGCCCCAAATTCAGGGCNATGGTNTTGTTTTCCATTTCTTCTGTTTTTTGTTTGTTAATATTATTCAAAAGCGGCAGCGGGCAATCTNCGTCCCTGCCGAGGGTTATTCTTTTTCCGTCTTTATGAAGCACGAGGGCATCATCATTGGCACCGACATCGGCAACGCTTACCTCAAATAGCTTGCTCTTTGTGATGGTAGGACGTGTCTGCCCCTGGACAAGCACGCTCGCATCCTCACTTGTTTCCAATATATCCAAGCCGGCGCTCACCATTCTCAGGCTGCCGAACTCAAACTGCTTCTTGCAGCGTTGGCTAAGTTCTGAGGCACAGTCGAACATCAGTTCGCCGGTTACCTCATTGTTCTCCACCTTCAGGTCTTTCACATAACCCACCACATTGCCGCGCTCGTGCATATAGAGCAGTACGGGGTTACGGTTGTACTGCGACACGTCCATGCCGCTCGTCAGCACTCTGAACCCGTAGCTGTTCAGGCTGTCATTGGATATTCTTACTCGTTTTCCCATTTGCGTTAGTTTATGAGTTTATTAGTTTACGAGTTCACGAGGTGATAGTTTTCAAGCAACAAGTCTATTTACTCGTCTACTTGTCTCCTTGTCAACTCGTCTACTATCTACTTTTTTCGACTGCAATATTAAGCGATAAATCGCTGATTGCCAAAAAAGTATGAAACCGCTACACGCTTCTATGAAGTGACTGCATCTTTTTTTTGCAACCTCAATAAAATAAGGCAATTTTGCAGTGAAAACGAAAGTCCTAAGCAGACGTTTGAAAAACGCCTGCTATATAAAAACATACAAGCTGATTTATGACAAAAGCAGAAACAGAAAAGAAAAAATCACTGGCACGCTCTCTCTACCTTGCAGGAATGGAGCAGAACGAGATAGCGGAGAAAGTTGAGGTGTCAAGGGTTACCATATCCAAGTGGTGCAATGCGGATGGGTGGAAGGAGGCGAGGGCGGCAAAGAACGTGACACGACCCGAGCTGGTAAACAAACTGCTGCTCACCATTGACAAGTTGATAACCGAGGTGAACGAGTCGGAAGACCCAACGCTCATTGCTGGCATAGGCGACAAGCTTGCCAAGCTGTCCTCCGTCATCGAGAAGCTCGACAAGAAGGCAAATGTCGTGGATGCGATTGAGGTCTTTATGGCATTCTCCAAGTGGCTGGAGTACCGCGCAACCATCGACCCCTCTGTAACACCCGAGCTCATCAAGACCATCAACAAGTTTCAGGATATGTACCTCACCGAGCAGATGGGAATCAAATGATAATTCATAATCTATACCGAGGAGACGAGGAGACAAGTTAACAAGTTGATAGCCATCAACTCGTCAACTCGTAAACTCGTCAACTCGTAAACTAAAAAAACTACCCCCCCCATGGCAACAGCAGCAGAAAAGAAACTGGCATTCGAACAGTGGAAAGAGCATTGCAAGCGCATTCAGTCCATTACGGACACTACGGCACTTGCCAACGAAACACCTGCCCAGAAAGAAAGGCGCAAGGAAAGACTGCTCAGCAACTATGCAGCTTTCTGCGAGTACTACTTTCCACATTTCCTCACCCTGCGCAACAAGACAACAGGCGAAGTAGTCCGCACGGTACACAATGCGCCGTTCCACAACCAAGCCGCGCGCAAGATTATGGATACGCCTAACCTCAAGGCAGTATTCATGTGGCCCAGAGGACACGCCAAGTCCACGCACTTTGACATATTCATGCCCCTATGGCTGATGCTCCGCCCCAAACGGCTCATCAACTTTATGGTTGTGGTGGGCAAGTCGCAGGGAAGCGCGAACCGACTCCTTGGCGACATTCAGGCAGAACTGGAGTACAACCAGCGCATCATCGCTGACTTCGGTCAGCAGAAGAATCTCGGACTGTGGACGGCAGGGGAGTTCAAGACTTCCTCCGGCGTGAAGTTCCTTGCCGTAGGCCGTGGTCAGTCGCCGCGTGGACTACGTGAACGCGAGGCGCGACCGGACTATATCGTCATTGACGACCTTGACGACGATGAACTCTGCCGTAATGAACGCCGTGTGCGCGAACTCACCGACTGGGTGAAGGAGGCGCTCTTCGGTGCACTCGATGTGGGGCGTGGACGTTTCCTTATGGTGGGTAACCTTATATCCAAAACCTCCGTACTGGCCAATATCGCAGCCACGAGGGGCGTATTCGTCTCAAAGGTTCAGGCCGTCGATAAGAACGGGGAGCCCGTATGGAAGGAGAAATGGACCAAGGAAGATGCGCAGGAGTACCGTGACTTCGTGGGCTACCGAGCATGGGAGAAAGAGATGATGCATAACCCCATCGTGGACGGCACCATCTTCCGAGACGACTGGATAAGATACAAGGCCATGCCGTCGCTCCGAAAGTACGACATGCTGGTGTGCTACACGGACCCTTCGTTCAAATCAACGACGGCCAACGACTACAAGGCTTCCCGCCTATGGGGCAAGATTGGCAAGGAGCTGCATCTCATCGACTGTTATGTACGGCAGGATACCGTCGGCGGTATGGTACGCTGGCTCTATGACCTCTACGAGCGGACGAGGGACAAAGCGGCCATACGCTTCTTCATGGAGGCAAACTTCATGCAGGACGTTATTCTTGACGAGTTTGAAAACGAGGGAAACCTGCGTGGATACCAACTTCCACTTATGCCAGACAAACGGAAGAAGCCGGAGAAGATACAGCGCATCGAGGCTGTCAGTCCGCTGTGGGAACGAGGCTTTGTGTTTTATAATGAAAAACTCAAGGATTCACCAGACATGCAAGTAGGCATTGAGCAGACGCTTGCCCTTGAACGCGGCAGCCGTGTGCACGACGATGCACCCGACGCAGACGAGGGGGCTATATGGATTCTGCAGCGCAATGCAAGGCAGGAAAGTTTTCAACCAGTGTTCGGCAAACGGCCGACCGCCAAAAATTCATGGTAGGATGGTGAGCAATTCATAATTCATAATTCAT
>NZ_JRPQ01000227.1 GCF_000762405.1 Hoylesella timonensis S9-PR14
AGGATTAGTGAGTCCTCTTTAAGATAATATTCGTTGGAGAATACGCAATGGTGCATGGTCGCTCCCTCCTCCAAATGTTCACGCACGCTCTCCAATACGTGGACTTGGATAGTGCCGTCCGTGAAATGGATACCGAAAAATTTGGATTTAAGTTCTTTGAAACGTTTTTCATCTTCCATTGCCTTCTTTTGTTTCTGTTCTATTTCCTCCCTTTCACGCAATCTGAGAAGTTCCTCGTGTCTGCGGTCGTGTTCGCCTTTAAGGTCTGTTGGGCATAAATATTTTGGATTATGAATATCCTTTCCTAATCTTCTAAGTGTATCTACATAATCACTCCAAAGAGAAATGTCTGCTATCTCATAGCCGTTACGGACTGCAATTTTGTAGGACTGCCATAGTTCCTCAAAAGTCCTCTTGTTGCCAAGAAAGTAATGTAAATGGTCTGTGCGACCTGCCTTTAGCAATGTTTCCACACGGCTGTCTGTAAGCAATGTAGGAATAA
>NZ_JRPQ01000228.1 GCF_000762405.1 Hoylesella timonensis S9-PR14
AGGATTAGTGAGTCCTCTTTAAGATAATATTCGTTGGAGAATACGCAATGGTGCATGGTCGCTCCCTCCTCCAAATGTTCACGCACGCTCTCCAATACGTGGACTTGGATAGTGCCGTCCGTGAAATGGATACCGAAAAATTTGGATTTAAGTTCTTTGAAACGTTTTTCATCTTCCATTGCCTTCTTTTGTTTCTGTTCTATTTCCTCCCTTTCACGCAATCTGAGAAGTTCCTCGTGGCTGCGGTCGTGTTCGCCTTTAAGGTCTGTTGGGCAAAGAAATTTTGGGTTGTGAATATCCTTGCCCAACCTGCGGAGTGTGTCTGCATAGTCACTCCAAAGAGAAATGTCTGCTATCTCATAGCCATTACGGACTGCAATCTTGTAGGACTGCCATAGTTCCTCAAAAGTCCTCCTGTTGCCAAGAAAGTAACGTAAATGGTCTGTTCGACCTGCCTTTAGCAATGTTTCCACACGGCTGTCTGTAAGCAATGNAGGAATAA
>NZ_JRPQ01000229.1 GCF_000762405.1 Hoylesella timonensis S9-PR14
TGGGGACGGTTGCGCAATCCTGATACACACGTGGCTTATGCACCGGGCACGGAGCCAGCATTGTTCNTAGGACGTGGNTACACNGGTCATGAACATCTTCNGCAGTTCGGGCTTATCAACATGAATGCCCGCCTATATGACCCTGTCTTGGGCCGTTTCCTTAGTCCCGACCCATACGTGCAGATGNCNGACTTTACGCAGAANTTNAACAGGTATAGCTATNGTTTGAACAATCCATTATGCTACGTTGATAAAGANGGAGAATCGNTTTTATTAATTTTAGCAGCTGTTGCCGGCGCATATTTAGGTGGGGTTGCTTCCAATAATGGAGAACTTAATCCATTATCGTGGAATTGGAAAGAGCCAGCAACATATTTAGGAATAGGATTTGGAGGAATATTGGGATATGCTGGTGGATATGGATTATTGCATCCGGGGGCATTAGGATTTACTTTTAGTGTAAACAATGCATGGGGTGTAATCGGACTAACCATTGGGGGAACCGGTTGTTTAAATGATTGGACTTTTCATTGGACAACAGTAGCTGGGGGGAAGGAATGTATCCGAATCGTCCTTTGCCAAGTATGAATTATTCATTTTCCTTAAGCGAGTATCCTGACAGTAGATTTTTTCATGGAAATTATTATGAGGCATCAAGTTTATTAGTTTATAAGTCAAAACATGCAAATGTCGAGATGAATATGTATTATACTTCAAAGGGATATTATTACGACCGAGCAGAAGGTTATGTTTTCTCAGATCAAAAAATTGAAAATGAAAGATACAGGTATTCTGGTAAACGTTTTGACGGATCATACATATATTATGTGTCAAACAGTATGGAAGCAGCAACTTTATATAGCATAAGTGTAAAAAAATATAAAGATACCTATAAGCCATTCTTAGATTTAGGACTAAATGAACAATATGAAGTGCTTAAAATGTACCATACGCATCCAAGAAATACTTTTCTTTCCCCTGACGACCCATTTCAAAATGTTATTCAAACATATGCAATTGGGTGGGATGGCATAAGAAGAGGAGAACCGTTAAAAAGTGGAGATGTATATCTCCTGGAAGGAAGTACGACTACTGCACCTAGGATTCTAAAATAATAATTAAGGAATGAAAAGAATAATATTAATAACCATCTTTATTTATTTGGCCTTCCCATCGTTTTCAAAAGTTCTAAATGAAATAATACGTCCTTGTGACTCTATAGATTATACTTTAATAAGAAAACCACAGTTTAGCTTGGAGTTTCCACCAGAGGAGAAGTGGGAAGAATATAATAAAAGGAAGAAAAAGTTTACAAGCTTGCTGGCTCACTTCATAATAGAGAAACTTGTTGATGAACTTGTTTATGTGTCTGATACTGTGACAATTGGTTTTGTTGTGAACAGTAGGGGGCTTGTGGACACCACGTACCAAGTTAAACCCAAATATGTTCCTTTTGAGAATATTCTTCATTTTATCAAAGAATATGACTTCAAGAATCAGCTTGTGGAATTCTATTCTGAATCTTTAGATCGTTATTCTTTTCTTGTTCGACTTGATGTATGGATAGACAGAGAACATAGTCAACTTATCATTGATTTTGAACGCATTCGAAAATGGAAAGAAAATAATCAATTAAAATAATTTTACTTATTACTTAATCTCGCAACTCCTTCTACAATTCAGAATGTAATTAGTCGACCCTCAAAAAGTATTTAACTATGTGGTTATCAATAAAATAATTGTTTTCAAACTTGCATGTTTCTACAAAGTTTTGTACCTTTGTATAGTAAAATCTTGCAAATCAACGATGTATAAACCCAAATCGGTCATTAGAAAATTTCGCTTTCATTTTGTCTTGAAATAGAACAAAAGATGCATATTGTGTTAGTATACAGATGCTATAACGATGGCACAGTCTGCTATAATCTGACTTTTTGCACGGAAAATCTCTAATGACCGATTTAGTTTAATAAAGTTATCCTTATACACAAAGTCGCCACCCGTGTTATACGGTGGGTCAATAAAAATCATCTTCACCTTGCCGAGATACGACTCACGTAATAGCTTCAGCACCTCAAGGTTATCGCCCTCGATATACAGATTTTGCGTATTGTCAAAGTCAATACTATCTTCACGACAAGGGCGTAGCGTGCTGGTGGTGGGTGTGTTTGCCATTCGTATGGCATGACGCTTGTCAGGCCATGTAAACTGATAACGCTCTTGCCCCTCACCCGTGGCATCCGAAGACAAAGCCTGACGAAGTTTGTCAAAGTCTATCACCTGTCGAAGCTTACCGTTTTCGTCCTTTGCCTCTGTTAGGCACTCTGGCCAACGCTTGGCAATGTAAGCCATGTTGTCGCTCACGATGTTTGGGCTTTGCATTTTTAAGTGTTCCATATATATCAATTCTCCGTTAATTCTTATATCATCTTAAAAAGAGAGAGGGTTCATTCTTTTTTATCGTTCTCAAAACTTCAAGTAAATGGCCTCAAAACCACTCCAGCCATTGATAGCATTTTACAGCGATGCCCTCTAAAAGTTCACTTGCAAAGATAGACAAAACTTTCGAAAATTTACTCTTGCAAATACTCTTATTGTGTAGAGTGACACATGGATTTGTCAATCATCACAAGTTTAGAATGAAGAATTTGCATACATCATAATTTTAGTATGCAGGGTTTACACACGGCAATGACGGGCTGAAAGCCTAATAAGCGCATAGCTGAGGGCAACGCCCTGAGGTTGCGGTGCATTGAAGTAACTGCGTCCTGTAAGGACAAAAGCAATTGGCTATCATTACATTACACTTTCTTTTTCCCCTGTAGGGCGTACATCTTCTCATACGTTTACCCAAGGCGTTGCCTTGGGCTGTAGGCTTTTGGGGCTTTGCCCCGCCATTGCGCATAACCGTTACTACTGCATAATGTCCTGAACTATCATCCAGTTGAAGTTTTTCCCTGCCATTACGCATAACCGTGGCTGTTGTATAATATCCTGAACTATCATCCAGTTGAAGTTTCGCCCCACAATGCCTCTAACATTAGGTGCTATTCTATGCCATAGGACTACGCGCCTATGTCTCGTATGTAACATTTGTTGCTCAACAATTTTACTCTTCAACAAAAAGAGTATGACGATGCAAGGACGAAATCGTTTTTGTCCTAAAAAATGACAAAAAACGGGGGTTGAAAAAGTTGGAAATAGAGAGAAAAATAAGCATGCTATGTGTAAAAAGGGGGTGTTTGATGCTCTTGAAAGAGTGGAAAAAGGGATTTTTTCACTTAAAACATTGAAATAAGGCTGCTGTGAACAGTAGTTTGTACGACTATTCACATGGAGTAAGGGGACTAAAGCATGTAGATAAGGGCATAAAGTTAATGCTTTAGCGCTTAGAAAGTTTGACAGATGGATGTTAATTTGCAGCACATTGTTGTAACAAATTGTGAGACAAATAGATACGAAAGTCGCTCATTTCTCGCGTATTTGTGACGAAGGTGCAAGTTGGTTGTAAATATGCGAATTATAAGGAGGGTGTTGTAAAGATATTTCACATCTTTTTGAGGCGAAAGTTTGGTTTCGATAACCGTTTTTCCAATCGTGGGCTTGTCCAAAAATGTGGTTTTTTCACCAAAAAAACGACATGTTTTGTGGTTGTAAACAGCGTAGAAGAAATGAACAACGAAATCAACTCTAAGTTTGCGACATGAAAAAAATAGGATTAAATCTTTT
>NZ_JRPQ01000230.1 GCF_000762405.1 Hoylesella timonensis S9-PR14
TTTACGAAAGAAGCGGAGTAAAGCTTGCCGTGAGAAGTCAGCAGANGNCATAGTANTGGAGTACTCGATAACGCTCCATGAAGGGCTGAACCTATATATTAANCGATAGTAATTGAAACATACCTTATGAAGGNAAGAATGCAGAAAACATTATCCCAAGTTAATGGCTGTCCCCAAAGAGATAGGTCGGAAACCNAATGGTATGGGGGAGTGCAGACCTTCATGTGGATGTGTGAAGACAACATCGTGGAAGTACCATTTGACAAGGAACACCTCCTNGAGCAAATCCTTAGNCCTGCAAATCTNAANCGAGCCTACAAGGCAGTGATGAGAAACAAGGGATGTGGTGGTATCGACAAGATGTCGTGTGAGCAGCTGCTCCCATGGCTCTTAACCAATAAGGATGTGCTCATCTGTTCCTTGATTGACGGTTCTTACCGTCCGAACCCAGTCAAGAGGGTAGAGATACCCAAAGACAACGGAAAGATGCGCCTTTTGGGCATACCTACAGTAGTAGACCGTTTGGTGCAACAAGCCATTAACCAAGTACTGACTCCTATTTATGAGAACCAATTCTCCAAGACAAGCTACGGCTTCCGTCCGAGAAGAGGCTGCCATGACGCACTTCGTGGAGCGCAGAGGATAATCAACGAAGGCTACATTTATGTAGTTGACCTTGACCTCGAACGTTTCTTCGACACTGTGAGCCATAGTAAACTNATAGAAATTCTCAGCCGTACGATAAAAGACGGCAGAGTGGTCAGTCTTATACACAAGTATCTTCGAAGCGGTGTAATGAACAAAGGATTGTTTGAAGCGAGCGAAGAAGGAACTCCCCAAGGAGGNCCGCTAAGTCCGTTGTTGAGTAACATCATGCTCAACGAATTGGACAAAGAACTCGAACGCAGAGGGCTTCCCTTTGTACGCTATGCCGATGACTCGATGATATTCTGTAAGTCCAAAAGGGCTGCAATGCGAGTGAAGGAGTCTATAACCCGATTTATAGAGAATACTCTATATCTCAAAGTCAACAAGGAAAAGACCGTAGTGTCGTATGTGCGAGGAATGAAATACCTCGGCTACTCCTTTTATGT
>NZ_JRPQ01000231.1 GCF_000762405.1 Hoylesella timonensis S9-PR14
TTTACGAAAGAAGCGGAGTAAAGCTTGCCGTGAGAAGTCAGCAGANGNCATAGTANTGGAGTACTCGATAACGCTCCATGAAGGGCTGAACCTATATATTAANCGATAGTAATTGAAACATACCTTATGAAGGNAAGAATGCAGAAAACATTATCCCAAGTTAATGGCTGTCCCCAAAGAGATAGGTCGGAAACCNAATGGTATGGGGGAGTGCAGACCTTCATGTGGATGTGTGAAGACAACATCGTGGAAGTACCATTTGACAAGGAACACCTCCTNGAGCAAATCCTTAGNCCTGCAAATCTNAANCGAGCCTACAAGGCAGTGATGAGAAACAAGGGATGTGGTGGTATCGATAAGATGTCGTGTGAGCAGCTGCTCCCATGGCTCTTGACCAATAAGGATGAACTCATGAGTTCCTTGCTGGACGGCTCTTACCGTCCGAACCCAGTCAAGAGGGTAGAGATACCCAAAGACAACGGCAAGATGCGCCTTTTGGGCATACCTACAGTGGTAGACCGCTTGGTGCAACAAGCCATCAACCAAGTACTGACTCCTATTTATGAGAACCAATTCTGTAAGACAAGCTACGGCTTCCGTCCGAGAAGAGGCTGCCATGACGCACTTCGTGGAGCGCAGAGGATAATCAACGAAGGCTACATTTATGTAGTTGACCTTGACCTCGAACGTTTCTTCGACACTGTGAGCCATAGTAAACTNATAGAAATTCTCAGCCGTACGATAAAAGACGGCAGAGTGGTCAGTCTTATACACAAGTATCTTCGAAGCGGTGTAATGAACAAAGGATTGTTTGAAGCGAGCGAAGAAGGAACTCCCCAAGGAGGNCCGCTAAGTCCGTTGTTGAGTAACATCATGCTCAACGAATTGGACAAAGAACTCGAACGCAGAGGGCTTCCCTTTGTACGCTATGCCGATGACTCGATGATATTCTGTAAGTCCAAAAGGGCTGCAATGCGAGTGAAGGAGTCTATAACCCGATTTATAGAGAATACTCTATATCTCAAAGTCAACAAGGAAAAGACCGTAGTGTCGTATGTGCGAGGAATGAAATACCTCGGCTACTCCTTTTATGT
>NZ_JRPQ01000232.1 GCF_000762405.1 Hoylesella timonensis S9-PR14
TGAAGAATAAAAACCTATGACACAGTTGTTTACCTTCAATTCGTAACCCCTTTTTGCTTTTTCACGGGTGGGTTACGATTTGGTAACGGAACTCCTGCCGTTTGATGCTTCCTTTCGCCTAACTCGATAATGGTATAAAAATGCTAAATGATGATATTTCAAATAGTTACATTCCCTACATTTCCCTCTGTTTCCCCTAATTCTTGACTACCGATTATGCCCGCAAGATGAGCCTTGATTTACGCATGATTGATGAAAATGGGTACTCAGACCATATCGACAACAAGGCAAGTCACTGTGCCAAGATGCTCAATGACTATTACCAAAAGTATGATGCACAGAAAGGGACGCAGTTCGTTTTCTCTGACTTGGGTACTTACAAGCCCGGTGGAGACTTCAATGTTTATTCGGAAATCAAGAGAAAATTGGTAGAGGACTACCATATCCCGGCATACGAGATACGTTTTATTCAGGAGTGCAAGAACGAGAAAGCAAAGAAAGCGATGGTAGATGCGATGAATCGTGGTGACATTCGCATTATCTTCGGTTCTACCTCTATGTTGGGAACTGGAGTCAATGCCCAGCAACGAGCTGTGGCTATCCATCATTTGGACACGCCTTGGCGACCTTCGGACTTGGAGCAGCGCAATGGGCGTGCCATCCGAAAGGGAAATCTTGTCGCCAAGGAGTTTGCGGACAACAAGGTCGATGTCATCATCTATGCCGTAGAGCGTTCCTTGGATAGCTATAAGTTCAATCTGTTGCACAACAAACAGCTCTTTATCAACCAGCTAAAAACAAACACCTTGGGTAGCCGTACCATTGATGAGGGTTCGATGGACGAGGACAGTGGTATGAACTTCTCAGAATATGTAGCAGTACTTTCAGGCAACACCGACCTTTTGGAAAAAGCGAGGCTTGACAAGAAGATTACCACCTTGGAATCCGAGCGCAAGAATTTCCTCCGTGAGCGTGATGCCGCAACGGGCAAGCTGGCGGAGATTGAGAGTTCCGTGTCCTTCCATTCGGATAAAATCAAGGAAGCGCAGGCTGACTTGGCTTGCTTTGAGCAGCGCGTGGAGCGTGATACGGAGGGACTGCCCGTCAATAAACTGACAATCAAAGGTGTAGAGGACAGCACCGAC
>NZ_JRPQ01000233.1 GCF_000762405.1 Hoylesella timonensis S9-PR14
TGAAGAATAAAAACCTATGACACAGTTGTTTACCTTCAATTCGTAACCCCTTTTTGCTTTTTCACGGGTGGGTTACGATTTGGTAACGGAACTCCTGCCGTTTGATGCTTCCTTTCGCCTAACTCGATAATGGTATAAAAATGCTAAATGATGATATTTCAAATAGTTACATTCCCTACATTTCCCTCTGTTTCCCCTAATTCTTGACTACCGATTATGCCCGCAAGATGAGCCTTGATTTACGCATGATTGATGAAAATGGGTACTCAGACCATATCGACAACAAGGCAAGTCACTGTGCCAAGATGCTCAATGACTATTACCAAAAGTACGATGCACAGAAAGGGACGCAGTTTGTTTTCTCTGACTTGGGTACTTACAAGCCCGGCGGAGATTTCAATATCTATTCGGAAATCAAGAGAAAGCTGGTGGAGGACTATCATATTCCGGCATACGAGATACGTTTCATTCAGGAATGCAAGAACGAAAAGGCAAAGAAGGCGATGGTCGATGCGATGAACCGAGGGGACATCCGTATTATCTTCGGCTCTACCTCCATGTTGGGAACTGGAGTCAATGCCCAGCAACGGGCGGTAGCAGTCCATCAACTTGATACACCGTGGCGACCGTCAGACCTTGAGCAACGCAATGGGCGCGCCATCCGAAAAGGAAACCTTGTTGCCAAGGAGTTTGCGAACAACAAGGTCGATGTGATTATCTATGCCGTAGAGCGTTCCTTGGACAGCTACAAGTTCAACCTGCTGCACAATAAGCAGCTGTTCATCAATCAGCTAAAGACAAACACGCTCGGCAGTCGTACCATTGACGAGGGTTCGATGGACGAGGACAGCGGTATGAACTTCTCAGAATATGTAGCAGTGCTTTCAGGCAACACAGACCTTTTGGAGAAAGCAAGATTGGATAAGAAGATTACCACCTTGGAATCCGAGCGCAAGAATTTTCTCCGTGAGCGTGATGCCGCAACGGGCAAGCTGGCAGAGATTGAGAGTTCCGTGTCCTTCCATTCCGACAAGATTAAGGAAGCTAAAGCTGACTTGGCTTGCTTTGAGCAGCGTGTGGAACGGGACAAGGAGGGACTGCCCGTCAATAAACTGACAATCAAAGGTGTAGAGGACAGCACCGAC
>NZ_JRPQ01000234.1 GCF_000762405.1 Hoylesella timonensis S9-PR14
TCGGGATGGTCCAAGAGCCACGACTCGATACGCTCCGCCTTTTCTATTACATTGCCCGAAATGAANTTGTCCGCCACNTCGTAGGCATTCTCTTCGGGATTGNAATAGATGCGNCCTTCNAAGGAAGAAATGATGTCACTTTCCTCNATATCAGNTAAAAGCGAACTCATGTAGTCAAGTTCCACNGTNCCNTACTTGTTGAGCGATGCNCCAAGAGCCTCCATCGGGTCTGTGGCAACGGTCAGNTCNGTGGTNGNAAANGCNGTNGGATGGTCAAAGATGTCCGCCTTGACGTACCTGCCGTTCTCGGAGCGTTCCAAGAACAGCATTTCCACGCCTGTAGCATCCATCTTGATGATGTCGGTGCTCGCCTTCTGATTGAAGTAGCCCCAGCGTGCAACATAGTCATTATAAAGGTGGTTGAGCCTGTTGCGGTCTTCCCTGTCTTCTGCATGGTTCTCTGCCTCGTAGTCATAGAGACGATGATAGCACTCCCGTATCTCGATATAGCTTTTTAGACGGGAAAGCTGCGCATACGGCAAGTCCATCGGGTTAAAGGTGGGATGTCGCTTTAAGTCAGAAAGAAACCCCACCTGCCCTTTCTGCACGACAATGGAGCCGTCTCTCAGGTGAGAGTCCGGCAATGATAGAAAAGGGCGCGGTGATGCGTCAAACTCTTTCTTAACCTCTGTTATCGGTTGCGGCTTCCGATCTTCGGCTTCATCCATGAAATCAAAGAGAGACGGTTCACGATATGACTGAGAGGAAGTCTTCTTGCTGTTTCTGCCCTTGGTTCTGTGCTGCGTTGCAGTTGTTGGCTGTTTCTCCTTATTCTCGTTNCTTCCTTTATTTCCCGTCAGCCTNTGTTCTTNGGAAGCCTGTATCTGTGGTTTAGGGNCTTCCTTAATCTCGCCGTTCACGCGCTTTACTTCCTGCGTCCANAGANTGTATTCNTCNGGNGCNAACAGTGANGGCTGCTCCGTTTCCTGTCGCTCNTCNANACNGTCNATNANGGGGTGNTGNTCNTCATCGAAATAGACAGTCTGCCCGTTCATCTCCCGTGGGGCTTCCACATCGGTGCGGATTTCTTTCACTTCCTGCTCATATTGGCGGTGAAGGNTAAGCACNGGTACNCCNTCTGGGNCTGATTNTTCAATAGTAGAGCCTGCCTCTTGTATCTGTACTGTCTGCTCACCGCCCGTTTTATCNACTTGCNCACTNANTTTTTCANCTTGNACTTCCTCTTTGGNATNTTCCGTGGAAAGGTTATCTTCCATTGTCGAAGTCTGAACTTCGGGTGCAGCCTTTTCCTTGATTTCCTCTGTCACCACTTCTTCTTTGGTATATTGTCCCCTGACGATTTCTTCCAGTTCGGCTATCTCGTGCANTTTCTTNGGNGNGAAGTACAGGTCGCGCTCGATGCNCAGCCCATGAATCTTCACTTCCTCCATCTCGTCAAGCGACATATTGCCCAACTCCCAGCCGTAGCCCATCGTGACAGCACCGAAACCNATNCGGCTCTTAGGGTCGTACTCCAAAAGATAAGCCGTGTAAGCTCCCATCGGGAAGAAATAGCGTGCGTAGGCGACCTTATCACCAATAAGTTCCTTTTCCGT
>NZ_JRPQ01000235.1 GCF_000762405.1 Hoylesella timonensis S9-PR14
GATGGTCAAAGATGTCCGCCTTGACGTACCTGCCGTTCTCGGAGCGTTCCAAGAAGAGCATTTCCACACCTGTAGCATCCATCTTGATGATGTCGGTGTTCGCTTTCTGGTTAAAGTAGCCCCAGCGTGCAACATAGTCATCATACAAGTGATTGAGTCTGCTGCGATCCTCCTTGTCTTCTGCATGGTTCTCCGCCTCGTAGTCATAGAGACGATGATAGCACTCCCGTATCTCGATATAGCTTTTTAGTCGGGAAAGCTGGGCATACGGCAAGTCCATCGGATTAAAGGTTGGATGTCGCTTTAAGTCAGAAAGAAAGCCGACCTGCCCTTTCTGCACGACAATGGAGCCGTCTCTCAGGTGAGAGTCCGGCGAAGAGAGAAAAGGGCGCGGGGAAGCATCAAACTCTTTTTTCACCTCCGCTATCGGCTGTGGCTTACGCTCTTCGGCTTCATTCATAAAATCAAAGAGAGACGGTTCACTATATGACTGAGAGGAAGTTTTCTTGCTGCTTCTGCCCTTGGTTCTGTGCTGCGTTGCAGTTGTTGGCTGTTTCTCCTTATTCTCGTTNCTTCCTTTATTTCCCGTCAGCCTNTGTTCTTNGGAAGCCTGTATCTGTGGTTTAGGGNCTTCCTTAATCTCGCCGTTCACGCGCTTTACTTCCTGCGTCCANAGANTGTATTCNTCNGGNGCNAACAGTGANGGCTGCTCCGTTTCCTGTCGCTCNTCNANACNGTCNATNANGGGGTGNTGNTCNTCATCGAAATAGACAGTCTGCCCGTTCATCTCCCGTGGGGCTTCCACATCGGTGCGGATTTCTTTCACTTCCTGCTCATATTGGCGGTGAAGGNTAAGCACNGGTACNCCNTCTGGGNCTGATTNTTCAATAGTAGAGCCTGCCTCTTGTATCTGTACTGTCTGCTCACCGCCCGTTTTATCNACTTGCNCACTNANTTTTTCANCTTGNACTTCCTCTTTGGNATNTTCCGTGGAAAGGTTATCTTCCATTGTCGAAGTCTGAACTTCGGGTGCAGCCTTTTCCTTGATTTCCTCTGTCACCACTTCTTCTTTGGTATATTGTCCCCTGACGATTTCTTCCAGTTCGGCTATCTCGTGCANTTTCTTNGGNGNGAAGTACAGGTCGCGCTCGATGCNCAGCCCATGAATCTTCACTTCCTCCATCTCGTCAAGCGACATATTGCCCAACTCCCAGCCGTAGCCCATCGTGACAGCACCGAAACCNATNCGGCTCTTAGGGTCGTACTCCAAAAGATAAGCCGTGTAAGCTCCCATCGGGAAGAAATAGCGTGCGTAGGCGACCTTATCACCAATAAGTTCCTTTTCCGT
>NZ_JRPQ01000236.1 GCF_000762405.1 Hoylesella timonensis S9-PR14
TTTCAAATTCAAAAGAAGTGGTGTAATCTTCATTAAGGACAAGTCGGGCGTTGAACTTTTTNCCTGCCTTNCTGGTNAATCCTTTGAGAATGGGTGTACGTCCTGTGGTTAGCAAATCCCGGATNTNGTCCTCNGTGAGAAGCGTGCCACAAACCTCACGGAAGATATGAAAGTCACAGCCCTCATGTCTGCATTTGGCAACCTTGGCATAGATGCCCACGCTCTCAGTGCCACACTTGGGGCAGCGATAGGTGGGATAAGACTTCTGTTTGGGNGCNAGNGANAGNAGTTCCTCNCANATGGTNCNAACGTANGAGTTGATGCCTTGTGCAAACTTTTCNGGCGGCATCTGTCCAGCCTCGATAGCGGCAAGAGCCAGTTCCCAACTACCTGTCATCTCCGCATTGGCGATTCGCTTGTCCTTGACAATTTCATAAACAGCTAAGCCTTTTTCCGTAGGTATAATTGCTTTCTTGTCCCTTCGGATATAATCACGCAGTATCAACGTTTCAATGATGTTGGCACGGGTAGCTGGTGTTCCTATACCGCATTCTGCCATAGCTTTTTTGCTTTCTGCATCCTCGACCTCTTTCCCAGCATTCTCCATTGCTGAAAGTAAAGTAGCTTCCGTATAGAGTGGTTTTGGCTTGGTCTTATCCTCGGTGATTTCTGCATCAAGTACAGGCAAGTTTTCTCCCTCTATCAGGTTTGGCAATGAAGACAAAACCTGTTCTTCACCCCCTTCTTTCTTTTCAGCTTCCGCTTCTTTACCTTTCTGCACGGCTTTCCAACCCAAGGAGATTTGTCGGCACGCCTTCCAAGCAAAAGAGTTGGTGCCGTCCGTGAAACGTACCTGCATACGCTCTTCCTCTGAATCGGGAGAAAATGCTTCGATGAAACGACTGACCACCATTTGATAGATAGTTGTTTCATCTGCCGACATTCCTGAAGGAGTTTCACCTGTAGGAATAATGGCGTGGTGGTCAGTTATCTTTGCATTGTCTACCGAATGGCGGTTAAGTGGATTTGATAGTGGCATGCCTATCTTGCGCAGCAGGACGGGTACTTCCTCGAAAACATCCTCACTGATGTATCGGCTGCCTGTGCGGGGATAGGTCGTGATTTTCTTCTCATAGAGGCTCTGGGCAATCGAGAGGGTCTTGTCTGCTGAAAAGCCGTGGCGTCTGTTGGTTTCCTTCTGCAAGGCAGTAAGGTCGTACAAGAGTGGTGGTGACGTATGTCCCACCTTTCTTGCGACCGATTCAACTTTAAGCTGGCTCTGACTGCGAAGCGAAGCAAGAGCAGTCTGTGCCAATGCTTCATTCTCATAGTCTTTACAGCCAACGGCTTTCAGCGATATGCCCTCTTTCTCCATGAGTGCGGAGAGTTTCCAATAAGGTACGGAAGAAAAATCATGGTTCTCTATGTACCGACGGCAGACCATAGCAAGGGTTGGAGTCTGTACCCGTCCCAAGGAATAGCCGCCTTTGCGGACGATGGACAATGCACGGCTGGCATTGATACCCACGAGCCAGTCGGCTTCGCTTCTTGACTTGGCGGAGTAATATAGATTGTCGTAGTTGTTTCCCGGTTTGAGATTGGAAAGTCCTTCACGAATGGCTTTGTCCGTCAATGATGAAATCCAAAGACGGTCGAAAGGCTTTCTACAACTAAGATGTTGATAGATATAACGGAAAATAAGTTCACCCTCCCGTCCTGCATCAGTAGCGACGATGATACGATCTGCTTTGTCAAAGCAGGAGCGTATCACTTTGAGCTGTTTAAGCGCTGCTGGATCGGATATATACTCCTTGTCCTTACGCACTTGTCGTACAACTAACAGGAAAGGATTGGGACGAATGGGCAGGTCTTCAGCTTTGTAGGCAGAAAAGCCGTAGGCTTCAGGCATAGCAAGGGTAATAAGGTGTCCCATTGCCCATGTAACAAAATAGTTGTTACCTTCCAAATATCCGTCCTGCTTGTTCGTTGCCCCAACGATACGGGCTATATCTCTGGCTACCGAGGGTTTCTCGGCGATAATACAAGTTGTCATAGTCGATAATAGAATTAGGGGTTACATCTTACGTCCACGGGACTTCTTCTGCTTGTTTTCGTCCTTCTTTTGCCTCTGCTCGGCAGTAGGTTGTGTCTGTCCCGTTTTGAGAGGCTCTTTCACATTCTTGGTGGCTTCGTTCGTCTTGCCGTGGTTGTTCACGGCTACCTGCGTCTTGTGTTCTTCTGCCACAGCTACGACCTTTTCCTTGCCAGCATCCTGCTTCTTGTCAGGATTCCACTTGTAAAAACGTGGGCGGTTCTGCTCCTTGTCCATACGGACGTAGGCATTGAAGGACTTGCCCTCCTTATCGACCATGTTCTTCAAATAGAGTGTGCGACCGCTATCCAATGCTTCACGCTGTTTTTCAGAAAGTTCCAGTCCGCAGAGCTTGTGGGGTGCGCCCTGCTGCTGTGTCTGCTGCTGGCGTTCCTTAAATCCACGATTATTGTCAAAGATAAATTCAATGCCTTTCTTCTCGGCATTGACCTGCAAGGTTGCGTTGAAAGACTTGCCGCTCTTGGCAGTCATACCTTCCACTTTCACAGCTTTGCCTTCCACAAGGTCTTTATACTGAGCGTCAGAAAGGGTAACACCCTTGATTTCCTTAGGGATGTTCACACGGTCGGCACGCAGGGCTATGATTTCATTCGTCTGCGGATCGATAGATACGTAGGCAGAGAAAGGTTCGCCATTCTTGGGTGTTACCTCAATGGTCTTGCCGAGATTACCCGTAGTGAGGAGTTGCTCCTTTTCTTCGGGAGAGAACTTGTAGCCCATATAGGGAAAGTCAAGCTGTGGTTCTTTTCTCAAAGGATGAATTGCCAAACCGATATTGCCATTATCGTCCGTACGGAACGCAAGGCGGGCTTCGGTATAGATGGTGGTGTCGCCGATAGGTACGGCAATTGTGATGAGATTGCTCTTCTGCCAATTGAGCATCTTTTCCAATTCTCCACTCTGCTCCAATCGCTCACGGGAAAGACCGAGATTGTTGAGCATCTTCCAATCCACCTTTTCGGGGTCGATAGCGGTGGCATTCTTCTGTTGGGGCAAATAATCCTCAAAGGATACTCCTATCTCTGCCAGTTGCTGTTTACTTTCTGGCTTCTCTCGGCTTTGTAGCATGGTGCGGAGATTATCCACACCTAGCTCCACATTGTCCGCCAAGACCTTGTACAGTCCGAAGTGAGTCGGGTTATTGAACTGTTTGAGGAAGTTGGTCATGAAGTTTTTGAGAAGTCCATCCTTGTTGTTGAATTTCAAGAACGCTGCCTGATTGGCAGCGATTGCCTCTGTGGTTTTAAGGTTTCCCTTGTCGTCAACACCGGAAACAACAGAAAGCTTGCCTACTTCCTGTTCATTTTTCACTTCCGTGCGGTCTTCCAGGACCAGCACGTAATTGTCATTGCTGTTTGATTCCATTGCTTGATAATTTTAATGATGAATACTGTTATCAAGCAGCTAAATTATAGGTATATGAAGAGATATAAAAGTTTTCGGGAAAAGTGGGAAATAAAAGGAATTTATGGGAAACAATCTATTATGTTTAGTTTATGGTAAAGCCTAAAATATCACTTTATTAGAATATAGTTTCTATAATAAGAAAATTCCCCAATTATCACGCTGGATAAGTGGGGAATCTCTTTGAACTGTATGGTTTAATCCAAACACTTTTTTATGACTTCATCGCTGATACCGTTTTCTTTCATTCTTTCAGCAACGGCTTGCTTATAATTATTTGTTTCATGGCAGTGGAATACCATGTGTCCAAGTTCCTCCAGGGCTTTTTCTATACGTTTACTGCCTTGCTCCGTATTCAAGTCAATATCGGCAAACTTTGAACGGTCGCGATGGAGATTGAGATAATATATGCCACCTATAATCAATGCCGATATCGCTGATATGTCAATATCTTTAAATTTCTCTTCATAGGAATTGGCAAGAGGTAATGTGTGCATTTCCCTGAGCATAGCTGTACGAACCGTGGTTTCATTTCCTTCTGCTATTTCCCAACGCAGTAATTCCAACATTACGGATTTGTCCTGAAGTGACTTATGTACATCCTTGAAAATACCGATATAGCCCAATTCTGAATCTGTAGGAAATTGAACACCAGTGAGCACATCCTTAAACCAATAGTCATACCTCTTAACGAATTCATCATAAAACTCACTAAGATTATTATATCTGTTATAAAAGACAAGCGGTTCGATTCTGGCTTTCTTGATAAGTTCTGTTACCAGCATTGATGCAAAACCTTTTTTCTTAATCAGACTTTCTGCTGCCTTGATAATGTCTGCCTGTATATCGACGTTTGTCCTTCTGTATCTTTTGGGTTTATTTCCTTCTTCTGTCATCTAAAAAGGTATTGATTTTCTGATTTCTACAAGGGCGGTTACCAATTGCTCCAACTGTATTATTTCGTGGGAAGCCAACACACTGACTCTAAGCCGTGCTTCCTTGGTTCTTACCGCAGGGTATGTGATACCGCTTACAAAGATACATCTTTTTTGCAATTCTCGTGCTATTTCATATACTTTTCTATTGTCCCTTATCATAATAGGAAATATGGCTGATACAGAGCAGCCTATATCAAAGCCTTCCTCTGTCAGTCGTTTACGCAGGTAATTGACATTAGTCCACAACTTTTTTCGAATTTCAGGACGTGTCTGTATAAGTTCCAAAGCCTTTAATGAAGATGCTGCTACCTGTGGAGTCATTGCAGCGGAAAAGACATTACTGTCAGCATAATATCTTAGATACTGAATCAGTTTTTCTGACGCGGCAACGAAACCACCGACGCACCCGAAGGATTTACTGAAAGTACCTGTGATAATATCGACCTGTCTCAAGCAATTATAATATTCTGCCGTTCCCCTGCCGTTTTCCCCCATAACCCCAATGCCGTGGGCGTCATCCATCATAAGAAGACAGTCGTGTTTCTTGCAGACCGCAATGTACTCTGGGAGTTTTGATAAATCTCCATTCTGGGAATAGACCCCATCAATGATGACCAATCGGGTCTGGTATTTCCCTCTTTCACGTTTAAGGATCATGTCAAGGTAATCGGTATCGTTGTGTCCGATATGCTTTACGTTTGTCCCAATCAGTCCGCTAGCAGCACTGGTATGGATATAGGAATCAATATATGCAATGTCATTCTTTCCTAAAATTGCACGAAGCAGTCCCGCATTGGCTCCAAAGCCGGATGAGAAAAGAATGGCATCTTCCTGTCCTACAAACTTCGCTATGCCTTCCTCCAATTGTTTATGAATGTCCAAGTAGCCTCCAATAGCTTGAGCGGCACTTGCCCCTGTACCGTATTTCAGGACGGCATTTATACCAGCCTCCTTGGTCTCAGTCCTTTGCGACATACCAAGGTAATCATTAGAAATGTATGCGGAAACCTCACCGTCATAGCCTTCGATTTGCATCTTGGCTCCAACTCCTGTTCTTGCCATGACCCAATAACTTTTGCAGCCGAACTGCTCCATTTGGTCAATGTAACTTTGGAAATTTTGGCTACGCTCGATAACATTCTCGTTTGGAGTAATCTTGAAATCCTTTAATGAAATAATATTTTTATTCATATAAACAATGTATATATAGTAAATAATGCCACAAATATAGCGAAAATACTAAGAAAATACAAATTTTGAAAAAAAAAAAAACTGCTTTTTCTTGTTATAAACAATAGTTATTTATATATTTGCACCAGACTTGCTACTATAGGCAAAATAATAATTTCGGAAGATAAAAATTTATTAACATAATAATTAGAATGAACATGAGAAAATTTCACTTATTGTTTTGTTTGGCTTTGTTGCCAGTCGTATCTTCTGCACAAGACAGAATTGGATACAGTTATGATGCCTCAGGCAATCGTATCAAGCGGGAAATTATCATGCAACCCTCGAAAGCGAAGCAGCAAACCTTTGAAACGGAAGGACAGGTTTTCTCTGACATGCTTCAAGAACACGATGTCAAGATATACCCCAATCCTACAGACGGCATCTTGAAAGTCAGTATTTCTGGAATAAAGAATACGGACAAATGCTCCTTGGCCATCTATACCATGCGAGGGGATAGAGTCATGTTGGATGAGAGGCAACAATATAATTTTGATGTCAACATCAGCAACCAGCCTGCCGGCACCTACTTGCTTAGAATTACTATCAACAACCAATCGACTACCTGGAAAATTATTAAGAAATAATGAAAACACACTTGAAAGGTTTTTTTCTTTGCCTTCTGTCGCTTTGTTTGACGACCTGTATACAAGCCGCGGTCACATCTGGTTTCAGTGTCAGTCGGGATACGATTCTGCGTGACAGCCTGCATGGCATAGGCACTGGTATAAATGCGGTATCAGCAGAAAACATGTCTGCACAGCCATCGAAGCACGTCCAGCTCGCCCCGAGTAGGAGACCAGATTTTGATACGCCGGTAGTTGATTCAACGAGAATAGTTGAACCTATAGAGCCCGACCCTATATTGGATCCTGAACCCGATTATTCTGTCGGAACCCTTGCTGGCAGCTTTTCTGTCGGTCGCTCTGGAGCTGCAACCTACAATTTGCAATTTGAAGTTCCTCATGGTGGCTCACTGACACCGCAAATAGGGTTATCATACAATAGTCAATTAAATGGATACGGACTGGCAGGGTATGGATTCAGCATCACGGGAATCTCCGCCATCACCCGAGGTGGATACGATTTGTTCCATGACGGATGGCAGGGTGGAGTTACCTATACGGCGGTGGATAACTTGTTACTTGACGGCAAGCGCCTGATACTCCAATCGGGTACTTCAGGACAAGACGGAGCTACCTATACAGTAGAGGGCGACCCATTTACAAAAGTGGTTGTGCATGGAAATTACGGCACCAGCGAGGCAACTACATGGTTTGAGGTGACTACCAACACGGGTATGACCTATCAATACGGCAACTCAGCCAGTTCAAAAGTAACATATAGAAACAAAAGCGGCCGTGCGCGCATCGCCTCATGGTATGTCAACCGGGCAACTGACAAATACGCCAACTACATCACTTATGAGTATGCAATCAGCAATCTTAGCATCAGACCCATTACCATCACTTATGGTACTAACTCAACAAAGAGTCGTGGAATAGTCAATCGAGTGAGTTTCACCTATCGGGGACTCGGAGAAAACGCTAGACCGTTTACCATTGAAGACCAGCCGGGAAAGATAGACATGTGTCTTTCTGCCATTACAACAACATGTAATAATTTCGTATACCGCAAATATACATTTGGTTATGATGATAATTCAGACCAGTCAACTGGCAAGTGGACTCGACTTGTTACAATAGATGAAGAGAACGGAGTGGGAGATAAATATCTTCCCGTAAGATTTACCTGGTATAGCTTACCCTATTATAATGTCCAATCAACCCAATTGGATGTTCCGACAAAAGATGGTAGCAGTATAGTTGAAGAAACCAGCAAAATGTTCTTGTCGGCAGACCTCAATGGCGATGGTGTCAGTGATATCATAAGGATAGCACCTGTGAAAGTTACAACTGCCGTCTGGCCTGGTGGCGGTAGTTGGGACTACTATACTTATGTATATGTTAGCAGAAGCAAACTTTCATCTACAGGAAGCGTAACCTACGATTCTCCTCTGGTTTATACGCTGCCCTCCGGTATATCCATGGATGTCATCAAATCCATGTTTGGAGGGGCATCGGTCATGGACTTTGACGGAGATGGATACAATGATTTGGTGTTCCCATTCCAGAATGCGGCAACAGGTTATTGGAACCAGGCTGTTTTCTACATAGTTCAGGGAAGCGACGTGGTGGCAGGAAGAGCAGGAGGCATACACGCATTCGCCGTGAATCTCTTGTCTACGGATAAGGCTCCTTTGTTTGCTACCTTTGATGTTAACGGAGACGGCAAGGATGATGTGGTGTGTGTGGAGCAACGCAAAAAGGACAATTACTATCCATGTACCATCGTACAATTTGCCGGCGGGACGACGCTTGACCGTACCGACGTGAGACTTACCCTGCCACAGGGGATAAACAAAGATATAGGAAAAGTCTTTGTGGGTGACTTCAACAATGACGGTCTGCCAGACTTGATTCTGCTGTATGATGGTGGTTATAAAATTTATTTCAACAACGGAGGGAACGCCATCAAGTCAAGATTTATGGAGAGCAACACGAAATTGGGTACCGACTTTGGTGATTATTGGAGGATTCAGCAAGGCGACTTCGACGGTGACGGATTAACAGACTTCGTCTACAACAAGTCGGGGGAATCCTGTCTTTGGATAGCACACAACAATGGTAATGGTACTTTTACTCATACAAAGTCGGTAGACATCGGAGTTTCAGACCATGCATCCTGCAAAGATGACAGCAGATTCTCGCTGATGACCTGCGATATAGATCATGACGGTCGTACTGACGTGATGGTTTGCAAGGCCGGATACAGACATCGTGGTTTCCCTAAATTTAGGAATGAATATACAAACACACAAGTCAGGTGGCTCTATTCTACAGGGTCTGGTCTGAAATCAGTCTATAGCTATACAAAGAACCGGGAAGATGATGCAAATGAAAGTTCCATCTTCCTTGGCGACTTCGACGGCGACGGATATCCGGAACTTGCAAATTACGGCAGCGCGCTGAACGGTACCAACAACACGTTCAGTGAGAAAATCAATATCTACAAGTCAGGGTATGACCTGTCGCAGGTTGGGAAGATCACAGGCATAACGGATGGCATGGGCAACAACTGTTACATCCAGTATGCAAGTGCCACAAGCCCTGCGGTTTATAAAAAGAGCATCAAAAGCACATATCCTGTCAACACCTACACGCTGCCGCTGTCTGTTGTGGCAAAGATGACGAGTGACAACGGCTCAGTCGGTAGCCAGACGACCAAATATTTCTATGAAGATCTGAGACTGCATATCGCAGGTAAGGGAATGCTTGGCTTCAATACGGTAACCAATGAGAATACAACGTTAGGTACAAAGGAAGTAAACAGCATTACCAAATGGGACGAGAGTCTCTGGCTCCCAATGGAAATCAAGACCTCAAGCTCGGTCGGAAAGAATACGGGCACAGTTGTATCTACCTATTCCGTATCAAAGTCCGGCAAGAATTACTTTACGTATGTGTCCAAGAAGAACATGACAGATTTGGATGGCAATACGGTTACAACCATTTCCAACTATGACGTGTCTAAGGGTGTTCTTACAGATGAGATCGTAATGAATGACGGGGATAACATGTACAAGAAAGTATCATATTCTGGCTATCAGAACAAGGCTGGCGTATGGCTTCCCACCACACTGACCATGTCACAGAAGCATGCGGATGATCCTACCCCCTATACATCGATTACGACCTATGGTTATGATGACAGGGGAAACGTGTTGTACTCTACCGTGAACAGCGGAACCAGCATGGCACTAAAGACAACATCGACCTATGATGTGTATGGCAATGTCCTGTCATCGGTTATAACCGGCAATGGAGTGAAACCCATCACAAAGTTCAATGATTATGATTTATCTGGCCGTTTCGTCATTAAAAGTTTTACCAACCCAGCTTCTACTGTCAATACCTTTACTTATGACTTGTGGGGCAATGTGCTGACAGAGAGCGACGCTACAGAACCTTCCAACATACTGACGACCAGATATACTTATGACGGATGGGGAAGAAGACTGACCGCCGAGCAGGCTGACGGCACACAGACAACCTATGAGACAGGCTGGGGAAACAGTAATTACAAGAAATATTACACAAAGGAGTCTACCACGGGCAAGCCTTCTGTGACGATATGGTACGACAAGGGAGGCCATGAGGTCTTGCAGGAGACGTTTGGTGCTAAGGGTATGTCTGTTTCCAAAGCTACGGCCTATAATGGCAAGGGGCAGGTTTCACGTGTCGAGAACAAGACGGGAAAATTGACCATTACTCAAAATCTCACCTATGACGAGCGAGGAAGGGTCATATCGGACGTACTGAGCTCCGGCAAGTCTGTGTCATATTCATACGGGAACCGTTCGGTCACAACAACCATTGCAGGTCGTAGCTATACCAAGACTACAGATGCATGGGGAAATGTTGTCAAGTCGACCGATCCTGTCAGCGAAGTTGAATACCGGTATTCTTCCATAGGCAAGCCAAGCCGTGTAACGACACAGGGTTCCACCGTAACCATGACCTACGACGCTGCCGGCAATCAGTTGTCCCTCTCCGACCCAGATGCGGGAACTTCAAATTATACGTATGCCGCTGACGGCACCCTGCTGACGCAGACAGATGGAAGAGGTATCAAGACTACCAACAGCTATGACAACCTGGGCCGTTTGGCATCTACCCAAATCGGACAGAAAACCATAGTTTATACTTATGGTACTGCAGGCAACGAGAAGTTGAGGTTGGTAAAACAGGCTGTGGACAATAACTCTGTTGAATATACCCATGACAAATTTGGACGTGTCATTAGCGAAAAGCTAACTGTGGATGGACATGGCTCCTATAGTTTCTCATATTCCTACAACGGCAACAACCAGCTTGCCAAGACCATATACCCCGGTGGCTTGGAAGTATCATACCTTTATGACGATTACGGTTTCAAAGCACAGTCGGCCATAGGCGACAAGGTTATCTATAAGGTTGAAAGTGCTGACGGCCTTGTAAGCAGTACATCGTTTATGGGTAAACTCACTGCCATGCAGACTCGCGATTCACGGGGATATGAAAGCAATGTGAAGATCATGCGCGGTACGAGCGTCCTGGAGAGCTTCGATGAAACCTACGACGGTGCCACCGACAACCTGTTGTCACGCAAGAGAAACAACAGTCCACAGGAATCCTTCATTTACGATGATCTCGACAGGCTTGTTTCCGTGAAGAACGGGGCGGCTGAAACCATGAAGATAAGCTATGCCCCCAACGGCAACATCCTCTTCAAGACGGGGGTGGGCAACTTCTCTTACGCTGAGCATGTCCGTCCTCATGCCGTGACGGAGGTGGAGAACGCTGACGGACAGATACCGGGCGACGCACTGAATACTTCCTTCAATGACTTTGGAAAAATTGAATTGATAGAAGATGCAGGAAAGAATCTCAGGATGGACTTTGTCTATGGCCCAGATCAGGAAAGATGGTATTCAGCGTTGTCAAAGAACGGCACGGATGTCAGGACAACGGTCTATGCCGGTGAATACGAGAAGATAACGGAGAACGGTGTCACGCGCGAGTTCTACTACCTCGACGGCAACACCATCGCCATCCGTGAGAACGGCACGGTGAGGAATTATCTTGCCTTCACGGACAATTTAGGGAGCATCCTTTCCGTTATAGATGAGAATGGCACGAAGGTCTTCGATGCCTCCTACGATGCGTGGGGCAGGCAGACGGTGACGCTCAATACCATAGGGTTGCACCGTGGCTACACGGGGCACGAGATGCTCAGCGAGTTCGACATCATCAACATGAACGGTCGGTTGTACGACCCCGTTCTCGGCCGGTTCTTCAGTCCTGACAACTATGTGCAGATGCCCGACAACAGCCAGAACTTCAACCGTTACAGCTATTGCCTGAACAATCCGCTGAAGTATACGGATCCGAGTGGTAACCTCTTTGGTATTGACGACGTCATAATAGCCTTCGCCGCATTCAACATGGCCAGCAGTATGATGCAGGCGGCGTTTGAGGGAAAAAGCGTCTGGAAGGCTGGGGCATTGAGCCTGTTGTCATCGGCAGCAAGCTATGGCATAGGTGCTGCCTTCGGCGGAGTGAGCGGTCTTGGAAACGAGCTGTTGCGTGCCGGTGCGCATGGCCTGGCCAGCGGAGTGGTTTCTGCTTTGGATGGCGGAAACTTTGCCAGTGCTTTCGTCTCGGGCGCAGCGGCCTCTGGCATTGGCTCCTTCGCTCAGGGCGTGAATATGGATCCGGCACTGATGGTTGCATCCACAACTGTCATGGGTGGCTTGGCAGCCTGGGCCACAGGAGGTGATTTCCTGCAAGGAGCGATGCAGGGGATGAATATTGGACTGTTCAATCATGCGGCGCATGATGGGGGCGACGATAAGCCATACAAAGTGCTCCCTGATGGTACAGTAGAGTTGGATGAAATCGAGGTCATTGGTCACAAAAGTAATGGTCTAGTCCCCTTTAGAAGTGAGGATGTTTGTGTAACATTTGACAGAGGAGCTGATCACCCAATAGCTTTGAGTCTAAGTGTCTATCTCAATAGTATTCTGCATACAGCCTCTCAGAATGGCATTTATTCCGTAAATATATCAAGCACGTCTAATCACCCTTCTAATGCAACACGGTCAGCACATAGTGTAGCAAATGGGTCTAGAGCTATAGATATTAACTATATAAATGGTCAGCATGTTTCACCTCAAAATGCTTATGCAAGATACTTACAGAACTTAATCCGGAATACTCCCGGGTATCTGGAAAATTACGGTCCATTTATTATAAATAAGGTAGTAAAAGGAAAAGTAATTCCTGCTCCATGGGCTCGAAAAATTAGAGGTGGGCATTACGATCATGTGCATATATCTATGCCAAAGTGAAATTATAAAACAGATAGAAATGAATACTTTAAAGTTATCTATAATTACTTGTTTTTCAATACTATATTCACTCACATCTTTTGCAGAAGTAAAATCAAATGTCAGTATTGAAATAGGAAGCTTCACCTCTATTCCATCAGAGATAGATGGTGGATGTTGTGTCTTTTATAAGTATCCAAACAAAATGCGAAATAAAAGCTACATAATGGTGAATGACCTTGCAACCACGGCCTACATGGTGATTAATCGTCGTCTAGAAGAGTTTACTCTTGTATCCAATCGGAAAGACGTATTTTGGTACAAGAATAAAAGGTTTACTTTAAAAGTGACAATCAACCATACACAAAGCAAAGGTGATAGTGAATTCTATAATGTGAAAGGCATTCTTATTGTGGAAGATCGTAACAAGAATCAACGGAAACTAGCTTTTTGCGGGAATTGTAGCTGGTAGTTTATACTTTGTAGCATTTGATGTAATTGATGTCTTACCCATAAGTAGTAATGAATAGCAGGTGTGTGGTGATGAGCATTCGCAAGTCCCTACACATTATGTCCTAAGACTCTGTTGGCAATTGGGTGTCTCGCTGACTATTGCTTCTTATATACCTACAACATTAATAACCAGCTGTTATTATTAGTGCTATATTTTATAGCTATTACTGAATATTATCCTTTAATAAGATTACTAAGCATGGGATCGTTTTTAATCTTTTGAATCTCTGAATCAACAAGTGATAGTATCTCTTGTTTCACTTTACGATAGTTGGCTTCGATAGTCTCTTTGAGATTATCGGAGCCAACTTTATTTTTGAAGTCCACTATCACTGGTATAGGCTGATATGCTTTCATTTCTGCTGATACCTTGGCACTGTCCACCACAATCTCTGCATGAAAAATCTTCTGGTCGATGCGTTCGTCAAAGTTGTCTGACACTGCCCCCACAAACATTCCTTGCGTAAGGTTACTGATTTTCGATGCAGGGATAAGGCTGTCCATTTGCGTGGAGATAGATGTAGATTTATCATTGCGGTTGATGGTCATGGACTGGCGTTGCTGGAGCACCTTACCGAAACGCTCGGAGAGTGTTTTGGCAGTTTCGCCCACAACTTGACCACTGAGCACATTACCCACGGTGTTTTGTATCACCTTGCTTTCCTTATCTCCATAGTCACGGGTAAGTTGCGAGAAATCTTGAAAGCCCAAACATACCGCTACCTTGTTGCTTCGGGCTGTGGCAATAAGATTATCCAGGCCACGAAAGTAAATCGTCGGCAACTCGTCAATGATAACTGACGATTTGAGTTGCTTCTTCTTGTTTATAAGCTTCACAATACGACTGTTATAAAGTCCAAGTGCCGCCGAATAGATATTCTGACGGTCGGGATTGTTCCCCACAACAAGAATCTTCGGTTCATTGGGGTTGTTGATGTCAAGCGAGAAATCATCGCCTGTCATCACCCAATAGAGGGCAGGTGAAATCATACGTGATAGCGGTATCTTGGCACTGGCGATCTGTCCCTGCAACTGGTCCTGCGCTCCACCTTCCCAAGCGTCCATGAAAGGAGAAAGATAATTGGCAAGTTCATCGTAGGAAGTGAGTATCGGAAATATTTGCGCATAGGGACGGTTCAGGAACTCTATAGCATGGGGGAATGTGCAATACTTTCCGTTCTCATAGATTTTGAGAAACCAAATGATGGCAGCCAGCAAGATAATCGGCGACTCCACAAAGAAATCCCCCTGCTTTTGTATCCACGAACGGTTCAGATTGAGCATGATGGTGTAGGCACTCTCATAGGCATCCGATATATCCGTCATGAAATTCGGATTGATGGGGTTGCAACGATGCGACTTGCGTGGGTCGTCGAAGTTTATCACATAGAACTGCGGCTTTACTTTGTAGGCGTCCAAATGATGAAGCAAGTGATTGTAGGCTATCTCCGACAAGTCGGGGAACTTGTAGTCATAGATATACATCGCAAAGCCTTTTTCAATCTGCTGCTTGATGTAGTTGTTTACGATAGCATACGACTTACCCGAACCCGGTGTGCCGAGTACCATTGAGGCACGGAAGGGATTGACTACGTTAATCCAACCCTTGTTCCACCTTTTCTTATAATAGAAGCGTGTAGGAAGGTTTACCGAGTATTCATTTTCCATCAATCGGGTTTCTTGCATAAAACTCTCATTCTCCGTATTAAATACATCATCCATCAAGTTATTTTTGAGCAGTCGGCTCATCCATACACCGCCCATCAGCAGAC
>NZ_JRPQ01000237.1 GCF_000762405.1 Hoylesella timonensis S9-PR14
AAGTGTGAATTCTTCAAATACGTTTTATAATTTTGCACTTGCTGGTTGACTCTGCTATCTATGCGTCCAAATGTACAAAAAGCAGTTTGTCATACCATCCTCTCATTTTCTGCAAATGACGCCGAAAGATTAACGGATGCTATGATGGTGAAGATTGCCGATGAGTATTTAGAGAAAATGGGCTATGCCGATACACAGAGCCTGATTGTAAGGCACAGTGACCGCCAGCATCCGCACTTGCATATTTGCATCAACCGCATTGGCAACGATGGCAAGACCATCACCGACCGCAACGAGAAATATCGCTCCACAAAGATTTGCAGAGAATTGACTGAACGTTATGGCTTGACTATTGGGGAAGGAAAACAAAAGGTGAATCGCCCTCGATTGCGGGGGGAAGATAAATTGAAGTATGAGATATTCGATGCCATCAAGGCAGTGTTACCCCAATCGAAAAATTGGAAAGTTTTTGTTGCTGGTCTAGGGCAACAAGGTATTACCACTCGTTTCAAGACGAAAGGCAATACCGATGGTATCCAAGGAATCATCTTTGTAAAAGACGGATGTAGTTTTAGTGAGTCGAAGATAGACCGCTCATACTCCTTTGCTCGACTTAATGAAACGCTCAATCAAAATAATCAGCAGCAACAGTATGAACAACTTGTACTAGTGTCTAAGGAGGTTTCTGAAGGATCGAGTAATTTTCTTACAGAACTATCCGAAGCATTCGTCGAAAGTTTCACACTGCCAACGTCTAATGCTGGTGTAGATGTAGACGAAATACGTTTTCAAAAGAAACTTCGCAATAGAGCTAATCGCAAACGTAGAATTTAATCACATCAAATTTATATCAGTATGAATAATGAAACAGCCCCCATTCTCGACATCCTCGAAGAACTCAAACAAGAATGCAAAACCATCAAGAAGTCACAGGCAGAACTTCGTACTGCTTTGGTTGAGCAACAAAATACGAAGCCTCAAGATAACACCCAAGTGCCCAAAGCTGTACACCTCCAACTATCCCAAGAAACGCAAGCCAAAATCAAAGAGCACCAACTTTTTGTTTTGGCGGCATTAGAAGAGTCGTTCAAGAAACTCGACCCAAAGTTTGAAGCCTTACAAAAACTTATCAGCGAGCAACAAAAGCCAGTGGTGTTTAAGAACTACTCGCTCTTTGCTAGTGTACGTTTAGCCGAGCGAATTTTACTAGGTCTTGTTTGCGGTTTAGTCATGGTGAGTTGTTGGTTTTTCTCCATGGGTGCTCATGAACTTCAAACCGCCTCTGACTACGAGTTGCGTTACCGCTATCTGCGTATGCAAGGCAAAGCCACCGTCTCAGACTTTGCTCATCTTGACAGTATGTTTATCTCGCATCGCAATCCCCAAGCCATCCATCAGTTAGAGCAGAAGGTTATCAATTACGAACAAGCCCTACAACGACAATCCGAGTTACTGATGGAACAGAAACGTATTTTGCAGGAGCAGGGTGAATTGAAGAAGCATTTGAAAGAATCGAGTAGGAGGTAAACACTAATCATAGGTGTTTATTTCCTACTTTCGTGTTCACCGACCTCTCACACCACCGTACATGCGGTTCCGCATACGGCGGTTCCTATTTTGGGTGCCATTCGAGATACGACCCCATTAAATTTGCATACCCTGCTGAGCGTAGATTGTTGTTACATATTGCAGTTGCTAAAATAGGACTATTAGCTATATGCCAATAACCCTTACGAGTATTACCCCATTCGTATGCTTTGTATTTATTAATACCACATCTAATGAGGTTTGCCACTTTTGTCCTGACTTTCTTCCAAGCCTTCCATATACACATGCGTATTCTACGTCTTAACCATTCGTCTGTTTCAAGCAAGAAACGTTTCATATTGGCAAGGTGATAATAACCGACCCAACCTTGTATGTATTCTTTCAGTTTTTTGCTTTCTCTTGGCGTATCCCCATCCATTACTGCGACTTGTCAATTCTTTTAGCTTTGACTTCATCTTGGCTTTGGACTTAGGATGCACCGTGAGTTGGCATTTACCTTTCATCACATAAAAGGAGTAGCCGAGGTATTTCATTCCTCGCACATACGACACTACGGTCT
>NZ_JRPQ01000238.1 GCF_000762405.1 Hoylesella timonensis S9-PR14
GTCAATCAATACGGACATTGGGCAGAGTATTACGCACCCGACCGCACCAGCCTAAGAGCCTATTTGTATGGTAGTGTCAATCAAATAGTAGAAATCCCCAAACATTAAACGACTATGAAAGGAACAGAACATTTTACGAGAGCAATAGCCGAGTATCTTAATCAGCGTGCTATGACAGACCCATTATTTGCCTCTAACTTGTTGAAGCCAAACAAGAATATCGAGGAGTGTATCACCTATATTCTTAATGAAGTGCAGAAAAGCGGTTGTAACGGCTTTGATGATGATGAAATTTTCTCTATGGCTGTTCACTACTATGATGAGGACGATATAGAGATTGGCAAGCCTACCAATTGCCAAGTAATGGTCAATCACATGGTGGAACTAACGGAGGAAGAAAAAGCCGAAGCAAGGCAGGAAGCCATTAAGCAATATCAGCGTGAGGAACTTGCCAAGTTACAGAGCCGTAACGCACGAGTGAAAAAGACTGAGAACGCGACAACCCAAGTACAACCATCATTATTTGATTTTTAAGCCTATGAAACCGAGAAACAAATTTGAAAAGGCAGTTTTGGAACAAAGCAAGCATCTTCGCCCGATAACCACGACACAAAGCAAGTGGGCATTCCGTGAGTGTATTGACCACTTCGCCTACCGCTTGCCAAAAGGTCGTACCACTTGTATGGATTGTGGGCATAGTTGGGTAATGAACAAACATAGAGAAACTTGCACTTGCCCTCATTGCAGGGCAAAGTTGCAGGTAAAGGAAACTTTCCAACGCAAGTTGCAGCAGAAGCAGTATTTCACCTTACTTACCACTTGTGGAGAGTTTCAAGTATTACGTATGTTCCTACTTATTGTGGGTATGGAGAAAGGTTACAAAGCACAAACTTCAATCATTGAGATTGGGCAATATTGGTGGAATATGCAGGGACGAAAAGCTGTGGTTGCCATACAGAGGGTATTGGGACACTATGTTGATANCTTTTCCTATTATAGTCCTATGGCAATCCGCAACGATAATGAAGCCTATCAGCATATTGCCTACTCACCGATATATCCGAAGTTCAAGGTTACAGACATACTTCGCAGAAATGGTTTTAAGGATAATTTCTATGGCATCGTGCCTACCCAGNTTATTCCTNCATTGCTTACAGACAGCCGTGTGGAAACATTGCTAAAGGCAGGTCG
>NZ_JRPQ01000239.1 GCF_000762405.1 Hoylesella timonensis S9-PR14
TACTATCTTTATGCTTCTATTGAAGTGCGATGGGCAGATAAGGTTACAGGAGAGCAGTGCTTCGTTATTCTTATGTCACCAGGAGAAAACGGACAACAACGACCAAGTATCATGAAAAATAAAGAAGGTAAAGCAGTTGTAGTTAGAAATATGATGGAAGGTCTCGCATATTTGGAAGTACAGGGATGGGAGATGCTTGAACCAAGAACCAATGTGGGTAAGTGGATTGTTAGACGAAAGGTTTCATTTGAGGAACTGAATAAATTAGTTAAGGAGAATACAACCTATGAGGAAGTTACTCCAAAAGTTCAACTATCCTTAAATGAACAAACATTAAAAATTGATTACAAATAAACAAATCCCTTGCTATCTGAATCTCATATTTGCTTATAGTTTTAATTGATGCCAGAATTGAATATTTACGTGGTTATTAAAGATTTCTACAATTATAAAAAAACAAAGTCAACAATGAAAAAAGTATTATTTCTTACGTATCTGATGCTAATGTCCATTGGTCTACATGCACAGAATGAAACCGTTACCAACCAGACCGTACTAGATTTGTTAAAAGAAGGATTTTCCTCTAAAGAGATTATCGGTGCTATTGACAATAGTTCAACTCGCACTATTACCTTCGATAT
>NZ_JRPQ01000240.1 GCF_000762405.1 Hoylesella timonensis S9-PR14
TGTTACGCCTTGCGTCCAAAGAGCCTGAGTATGCCGTATTCTTGTCGTGCCTATACTCTCTTANGGCAGCCCTGCCCTGCAAGGTTGGGAGAGATGAATACGACCGCACGAATATTGNAAATNGCNANACCNANTTGAAAANGAAAANTCCTGCGGTGGAGATTCTTCTCTCCATCCGCAGNACTTGACCTTGTCNGGGCAGANAGGCTNCCGTTGNACCTTTGCACGATAAGAAACGGCNTCAGGGNCTTTGCGTGTGCCTTTGCTTACAACGCCTTTGGGCTTANCCCTNCGTCTGACCGATTATTGGCANATGANTGCTCTNGNTGAGCANCACTANCGTGCCTGTGAGTTCGGTGTAAAGACGGNCGTATTGNTCGTCAGAAGCAAATGTGTCCGTCAAACCGAANTTGTCGAATGTGGCTTGAATAGCCTTGTTCGACAACAGTATNGGTACGAGTTTCTCTGGGAGCGGTGCAGGCAGTTCCCTTTCAAACTCGTTTTCCAACACGGATACAAGCGTATCATACTTGGAAAAGTGCAAGCCTTGATACAAAACCTCGCTTGCCATACTTTCGGCTTCGGGGTGCGTGAAACCTTGCGCCACGGCATCGCAGTAAGCTGTGAGAGCCATGTCTGCTCGTGTGGTGATAAACTCTGTATCTTGCAACTTCTCAGGGTGATGCTCACTCATGTAACTTCTTAATTTCAATCGAAAGTAAGAAAGTTCCAGCTTTTTGTTCTCTTTCATTTTTAATTTTATTTAGCGTTGATGTTCAATGATGGTTGCTTTGCGGTCAAAGGACAAGTTACTTGTCCTCCGCTTGGCTTTCTTGGCGGACAAACACGCAAAGCCTTTCGCAGTTCCCTTGTGGTATTGCTGCCCATGAGTGGCTGCATCTCACGGGCAATCTTACTCTTGCTGACCTTTGCGTAAAGTTCGGTGGTGGAAATGAAACGGTGTCCGAGTATCTTACTGACGGTTTCTATCGGCAAACCGTTCTCCAAACAGATGGTCGTGGCAA
>NZ_JRPQ01000241.1 GCF_000762405.1 Hoylesella timonensis S9-PR14
CTTATAAGTCCCGCACCTATATAAGGACTTATATTCCATTTTGCAGGNTTCTCNAAGGAGGGNCGGAAGAATGAGGATATATTCAGNAGGAGATCGGCATGANAGCTGCTAAAAGGCTGGGATGTTCGTTGGCTNTCNACNAANCTAATNCCTTGATAAGCGATTCTCGTGCCGAAGTATGGCGAGTGCCATTTACCTATAGNAAAATGCAAACCGAACTTGGTNCTNCCGTAAAAATCCGTGTGTGAGACAGGATTACCCAAAAATGATATAAAACCACCATGAGCGGAGACAAACCAATTGTCTCCNAATCCTGACAGNTCATATTTCACATGGCTGTCTATCGGATTNGNCAGGGTTGCGGAAGAACTCNCATAGTTNGCNGAAACNTCGTACTGGGATTTTACATAGATTTGTTCATTATTACCGTACACTACTTGTGCATGGGTGTCGTGACCTACAAGTGTAAGGACTGACAACAAAAGGAGATTCTTGTTCATCATATATTTTATTCTTTGCTTATATTTATATTCTATTACAATCTCTCGGCCGCTGCATCATAGAGGTAGAGCTTATGTTTCATGATAATGCGCTCGCATCTTTGTACATAATCTCTTGCTGTGGCATACCCAGCAGCTTTAATGGAAACAAGCCAGTTATGAAAATCTTTAGAACTGTATTTTCTGCATCGCTTGTAACGTTCGCTTAACAATAGTCTTGAATGATATTCCATGCTGGCTTCTGGAGAAGCGAAATTGCAAAACTTCTCGTTGGGACGGTCATCATCATGGAGGCTATACGGCAGTCCACTGTCCAGCCAATCTTTATTGGCTTTGATACCGAAGTAATTGAATCCTGCTTGGGCAAGACTGCTTTTCCCCCAACGGCTTTCAAGTGCCATCT
>NZ_JRPQ01000242.1 GCF_000762405.1 Hoylesella timonensis S9-PR14
CTTATAAGTCCCGCACCTATATAAGGACTTATATTCCATTTTGCAGGNTTCTCNAAGGAGGGNCGGAAGAATGAGGATATATTCAGNAGGAGATCGGCATGANAGCTGCTAAAAGGCTGGGATGTTCGTTGGCTNTCNACNAANCTAATNCCTTGATAAGCGATTCTCGTGCCGAAGTATGGCGAGTGCCATTTACCTATAGNAAAATGCAAACCGAACTTGGTNCTNCCGTAAAAATCCGTGTGTGAGACAGGATTACCCAAAAATGATATAAAACCACCATGAGCGGAGACAAACCAATTGTCTCCNAATCCTGACAGNTCATATTTCACATGGCTGTCTATCGGATTNGNCAGGGTTGCGGAAGAACTCNCATAGTTNGCNGAAACNTCGTACTGGGATTTTACATAGATTTGTTCATTATTACCGTACACTACTTGTGCATGGGTGTCGTGACCTACAAGTGTAAGGACTGACAACAAAATGAGATACTTGTTCATCATATATTTTATTCTTTGCTTATATTTATATTCTATTACAGTCTCTCGGCCGCTGCATCATAGAGATAGAGCTTATGTTTCATGATAATACGCTCGCATCTTTGTACATAATCTCTTGCCGTGGCATACCCAGCGGCTTTAATGGAAACAAGCCAGTTATGAAAATCTTTAGAGCTATATTTTCTGCACCGCTTGTAACGTTCGCTTAACAATAGTCTTGAATGATATTCCATGCTGGTTTCTGGAGAAGCGAAATTGCAAAACTTTTCGTTGGGACGATCATCATCATGGAGGCTATATGGCAGTCCACTTTCCAGCCAATCTTTATTGGCTTTGATACCGAAGTAGTTGAATCCTGCTTGGGCAAGACTGCTTTTCCCCCAACGGCTTTCAAGTGCCATCT
>NZ_JRPQ01000243.1 GCF_000762405.1 Hoylesella timonensis S9-PR14
GGTGTGTCTTTGTACCACAAATTGCCATTTGTACCACAAAGACCCTTGCCCCGAAGGGGGGTAAATCACTCCAAAGTCGTGATTAGGATGCAATGAAAATGACGAAACAAAAGAAGCCCGATGGCAGATGTTCCACCTATCCACGATGGGACAGATGGCACATCAGGATACCTAATTCCGAAGACCAGCAAACACTTATCAGGCTCTATCAAAAATCGGGAGCAAAGACGAAGAGCGACTTTGTCCGAGCAAGACTTTTGGGTGAAGCCTTTAAGGTCATCACGGAAGATCCTTCAAAGAAGCCTTACTTGGATAAACTCTCCGAAATCGTCGCCATGATGAATAAGATAGGCGTGCTGTACAATGAAGCCGTGAAAGCCCTCAATACTTATCATTCTGTTGCCACTGCTCAACGAATGCTCGGCAAACTTGAAACCTATTCCCAAGTTCTCATCAGACTGCAACAGCAAGCTGCGCTGCTAACAAAATCCCTTAAGAATAGAAGGTGAAAATAAATACTAATAAATAATAACACCCGATATTCGTTCCGTACTGCAAATATTCAATCCCTTTTTGGACGGTTGTCAATGTTAGGAGTATAGGCTTTATATGTGTAATCGGTAATAAAACGCTTCTAGCAATTCTTACAACAGTTGCGTTGTTTACCTGTACTTTATCTCTTTTGAGAATATTGTTTGATTGCAATAGTGTCCTAAACGTTTTTGGCGGGCGAAGGGTGTGAGATAGCTGTCAAACGGGTCAATCGCCCCTTGACATTTGCGGTAAAAACGGGGGTATCCCCCCCTATGCTATTTCGGGCTCGTCCGGAGGCAGTGAAAACGGCTCATTTATCCACTGAAAGAGGTCGATATTGATGAAAGTGTTGAGTCTCAATGACGCTGTTAAATTGGAGAGACACCAGGGGCGTTTTGCTATTCGCTTGAGATATTGAAGTAGGAGAATCGTAATCAGAGCCGTCCAAATCTGAATCTCGACAGCGTTTTGAGAGGTTCCTAGAAAGCTTTTGATGTGCAGGTTTTGCTTGAGGTTTCTAAAGAAGATCTCAATCTTCCAACGTGAGCGATATAGTGCTGCAATAGTGCTGGCTGCGTGCTTAAAGTCATTGGTATACAAGTCAATCGTGTAACCTCCTTGAACATGGTAGATGCCTATCCTACGAATCTTCTTAGGGTACTTGCTCGCTGTCTCTACGCCTGTCAGTCTCACCTCTTCATCTTTCAGTATCTCTTGAGACGTCGTATTAGGCAAATCTCTCTCCCTTATTGACTCAAATTGGATGTTGTCTCTTCCTCTGACGATGAAAACAACCCCTGTGCTGTCCCAAATATTGGAAGAGGGCATAAAAGACATCTTGGAAGAACTGAGAAGTCCTATTGGCGTTTTGGTAACTGATGTTGGATTTGGAGGGAGCTCGTGATAGACCTAGATGATTGAGATTGCCCGTAGCAGATTGTAGCCCCTCTAAGATTTGACGTAGCGACACGCTACCCGAGAATTGGCTGAAGATCATAGTCACCAAATGGCTCCACGAGTTAAAGCCCTTTGCATGCTTGTCTGTGTCATGCTTCTTGACTAATCGTTGGATGATTTCTCGAGGTATGAGTCGGATTACTTGTGCGAATAGTGTTATATTTGCCATTGAAAAGGGTGGTTTGTGACAGCTTTCACTAGCTGTGCTTTGTTTCCAATTACAAACCTACCCTTTTCTCTTTACCCTGCAAAACGTTTAGGACACTATTGCTTTTTAATCGTATTGATGTGTAGTTCGAGTTAAAAGATACTTTATAATTCATTATTCTGCATTATTATGATTAACTTTGTGAGTTTGATAATCAAAAAAACAAATACCCAAAAGATATATGTCTCGGTTACCCATCCATAGAAGTTCACAACTCTCAGATTTCGGAGTCTATCTGAAGACTGTCATCTCTCGGACATCGGCATCTTCGGAAAAATACGCTTTTTCTCATACCGACGATTATTATTTCTTTGGCTTCATAGAGGGTGGGCAATGCTGTCTGAATATTGATTTCGAGGAATACACTTTCGGGAAAGGAAGTCTGGCTATCATTCTACCCGGGCAGGTGCATCGTATCATCGACGCTTCCAATCTTTCTGCAAAATTTCTGGTTATCGACTCAGTATTGGTGGATAAGGAGGAAAAACGAACGCTTGAGAGATACGGTCGCCCTCAAATACAACTATCCAACATATCGGAACAAAAACTATTGTTATCACTTCTTAACTGCAAGCTGAGTGGTATGGAAAATCCTTCTGCCAAAGCAGTCGTTCAGCGACTGACCACCGTCATTGTAGGGTTAGTCGTGGAGAACATTGTAAATGTAACGATAGCTCAATCCAAATTGCAGGGGACAGTGACCAGACACAAGGAAATAGTATGGGAATTTCGGGATTTGTTGGAAAGCAATATCCGAAGCAACCGTTCGCCATCATTCTATGCCGGGTGGCTGAACATTACCGTTGCCTACCTGAATGAAGCTGTAAATTCTGTTCTAGGGACAAGTGTGAGCCACCATATCCAAAACGAGATTATTTTGTTGGCTAAACGTCAATTGGTCTATACTACAGATTCCATCAAAGAGATTGCACATAGTTTAGGCTTTAACGATTACTCCTACTTCACACGGCTGTTTACCAAGGTTGCAGGCGTTTCTCCCACGCTCTTTAGGAGGACTTACCACGAATAGTGCTATCATTACCATTGTCCGTCTATTGTGACAGCCTGTACTCCACCGTACCTTTGCAGCGAACTTTATTCACTTGAAAAGATACGGATTATAAGGATGAACAACGCTGTAAATATTTTGCGAGAAGGAAGTATGATGAAAGCCCTGACAAAATTGGGGATACCTATTGTCATCGCAATGCTGATTATGGCAATATACAATGTGGTAGATACTTTTTGGGTTGCACGTCTTGGAACTCTTCCTGTCGCCGCGGTATCGGTTGTTTTCCCTATATCGTTGTTATTTCTTGGGATAGGACTGATGTTCGGTGTCGGAGGCGGAGTGTATATATCCCGTCTGTTGGGAGCGAAACAGGTTGTCAAGGCAAGTCAGGTCGCTTCCGTCTCAGTGATTACCTCTGTGATGTTGTCATCTCTCATTGCCCTTGTGTGCAATGCGTTCCTGCCGGACATCCTACTTTTCATGGGAGCAAACGAGGAGATGATGAGTTTGGCAGAATCCTACGGCAGGCTTTTTATCATCAGTTGTGTCATAGGAACATTGAATGTGTCCATGTCCAATATCATTGTTTCACAAGGTGCGTCGAAGACTTCTGCGTCGGCAATGATCATCGGCTCTATCGTTAATGTTGCATTAGACCCCTTGTTTATCTACACTTTCAATTGGGGTGTGGAAGGTGCTGCATGGGCAACTATTCTTTCAAGAATCGTCACGACAGCTATTTACATCCGTTTCCTTACGAAAGCAGAGGTAAAAGTATCTCTTGCCTTGTTCGCTCCCACGATAAGAATATACGCAGACATCATTAAGATTGGTATCTCTATGCTCTTTTTGCAACTGCTCCAGACCCTTTCCATCAGTTTGTTGCAGAAAGCCACTGTGAAATATGGGGCAGAGGCTGTTGCGGCTGTGGGTATCGTCCTGAAAATCGTCACATTGGGAACAAACGTGGTCTTCGGATTTGTAAAAGGACTCCAACCTATGGCAGGCTATAACTACGGGGCAGGCAATTTTCAAAGATTAAGGGAAGCGGTGTGCTGTTCTCTGATACTCACAACCTCGTTTTGTGTGCTCTGGAGTATTCTTATAGTCATTTTTACCTCTCCTATCATCAGTTGTTTCGGTAAAGACGAAACAATGCAGGAAATAGCAAGAATTGCACTTAGAGCCAATACGATTATGTTCTTCACTTTCGGATTCCAATTTGTGTATTCCACACTATATATGGCAATCGGAAGAGCAAGGCAAAGTCTTCTGCTAAACATCGGACGGCAAGGTTTGTTTTTTATCCCTATAATATTGCTGCTTCCATCGTATTGGGAACTAAATGGAGTGCTTTATGCACAGCCTATTGCCGACGTCTTTGCAACTTTAATGACACTGTTCTTTGCTGTCCGAATTCATAAGGAGATAGGTCATAAATCACATCTCACAACAGAGAATCTGCAATGTTGAACCATAAAAGATATGGTTCATCCCAATAGTGTCCTAAACGTTTTTGGCGGGCGAAGGGTGTGAGATCGCTGTCAAGCGGGTCAATCGCCCCTTGACATTTGCGGTAAAAACGTTTAGGACACTATTGGTCTAAAATCGTTCACTTCTTTGTCGACAAAATGAAGGAAAAGAGTGGCAAAAGGCTGATCACTCAGTTTCGTACCAACGCCTCCCTGAAACCATCAGAGCTACTATCTATGAAGCTATGAACCCATTCCCCAAAAACGTCAGCCTTGACAACACGGCTAATTCCTACTGATTTTCATAAGAGAATCATTATCTTTGCAACATAGAACAGCGTGATCTTTGAAGCACTGCAGAATGAAGATAGGAAAAGAAACTTGCTCGTTTCCAACTCGTAACCCTTTTGCCCTACACTCTTTCCTGCTCTATTGATTATCTGAAAGATACAAGTTTCTTGAACCTTTTGCGGGCGTAGTCAGTTGCAATGAGCATCTTTGCCTTTTCCTCACTCTCACTCAGTGGTGCACGTCCCAAGAGTGTGGCATTGCCCGTCTTGGCGAACTCCATCAGTTTGCCGATAAATACTTCCTGCTCTGGCGTGGGCGGTATGTTGTGCAGTATCTCGTTTTTCTCGGGACGGTCGATACCGATGTCCTTTGCCGTGCGAAAATCGCAAATCTCCGCATAAAAGTAATAGAAGCGAATGTAATCGGCTGATTACAAAAGGAAAGCATAAATAAGAATAATAAAAGGTGAACGATTTGGAAACGAGCGAG
>NZ_JRPQ01000244.1 GCF_000762405.1 Hoylesella timonensis S9-PR14
GAAGAACAAGTTGCATCCAATGTAGCATCTCCTTCTGACTTTATCAACTTTTCTGTTGCAGAGAACANTNAAACTCATACGCGTACAGCGTTTGACTCNCAAAACTATGTCAAGAANTTGAAAAACTTTTATGTGTATGCGTTCCTTGACGACCCAGGAGAAGAAGANCCATATATGGATAATGTAGAAATAGTCAATCAAGGTAATGGCATATTCTCATATAAAGACNAGAATNAGAGAAAGAGATGGTTAGAAAATGAANCCCTGCATTTTGTTGCGGTCAACTCTCCCAATAATTTTGGAAGCAGACCGGAAATAGATGTATGGAGCAACNACGAGGTAAGCCTTGGTGTATATTCGGGNGGAAACGAGGATTATATGGCAGCTTTCGAATCAGATGAATATAAACAAGCAAATCATGGTACCGTAAAANTACAATTCCATCACCTCCTTTCACAAATCAAGTTTGGAATTTCCAATATGTCAAACAATCTTGAAATCANGGACATCAAGCAAATCGGCTTAAAGGGGGTGTATCATGAAGCAGAGTTTACAATGCTGGGAAATGGGGCGGTTCAAACACGCATGGCAAGGGATNATTTAGGACTTGGCGAATATTCATTTGATATAGACAACTTTGAAAAAGCAGATAAATCATATCTTAATGCCAGCAAAGACATTTTTTTAGTTCCGTTGAATCATCAACCGTGGAATCCNAAGTCAGGCNTTAGAATTGCAGACATTAATAAGGCTATTGATGAGAATGACGCACAAAACGTTTATTCCTATGTATGGNTNAAATGTAAAATTTATGACCACAGCACAGGTCAATATGTTGTTGGCGACTACAATAGTTATGGCATTACTTATTTTCCTTTCAAAGCTGATTTGAAAGCAGGAAAAAGATACAAATACACGATTACTCTAACGGATGACTTTATTGGTTATCCAGACCAAAAACCTAAATTACAAGAACCTAAACTGGGTTGGGTAATATCCGATGCAGGTAATATTTACCGCTATAGTGAGGATGCTGTTGAAGCTGGCGAACATCCCGTTGCCATGATTGCATATATAAACGAGAATGGTGATGGTCCAGCACCTTACAGTAAGCATGGACTTGCCATTTCATTGAGATGGTTGCGGAAAGAGGACACTTATTTATTATTTACCTACTCGGATTTGGAAAATATAAGTACATGGCTTTCACAAAATAAGCGTTTAGGTGAAGCACCTTCATGGACTCAATGGTATGTACCAGGGTTCAGAGAATTTGATTTGATATTTGATGCTTGTGGCGGTACTCAATATGATGGGCAGCCACATTACAAAAATCAGCAATGGGATTACGGTGATCTTGATAAATTGTTGGCATCGACCGAAACGTATCCAGGAGGGGGGGGGATTTCCGGAGAACAACACCTCGCTTATGATTATTTTTATACATGGGACTGGGGACACGATGTCGAGTATGATCGGTACTGGCTGAATCCATCTGAAAATTCAAATTCCTCGATGGTATGGGTTTATAATTCCAGAGTGAAGCAATACTGGCAATGGTCGAAACAATCGACGGCACGAGTAGGATGCATAGTACGTCCTGTTTTTAAATTCTGATGTCTAACAAGTAAAATGATAGGAAAAGAAAATATACATAAGATGAAAAAGAAATATATATCACCTAAAATTACTATTTTTGAAGTGGGTGAACCCATATTGGCAGCTACTTCTCCAGGTAAGGATCCAAAAATTAACATAGATGTTGATGACTGGAAAGATGAAGAAATCGGACCAAATAGTGCTAAGAACTTTGACTTTCCTATGGATGAATAGGAGTTAGGTAACCTAACTATAAATATAGGGGCATAGTATCAATAATCTATGTCCCTATATTTTTTTTCTACAAAATATTAACTATTTATCAACTACAACATTAAAATGGATATTGTCGTCATTTTCATTGTGAAGTCCGTCCCCTTCATGTCTTTTATCAGCAAAAGATTTGTCGCTGTAGAAAATTATCCATGCTTTTGGTTCTTTTAAGTTGATTTTATAAGTTACTTCACGTACCAATTTATCTTTGATAAAAGCTTTAATATTTACATTTATATCGCCGCTTTCCTCTTTTCTGTAGTTTGGCTTTGTAACAGTTTGACTAAAATCTTCATAGTACCCAAAGCAGGCAATATCTGCAAACGTATAGTATGTTCTACTAATCAATTTTTGTTTTTGATCCAATACAGTAGAAGGCAAATAGATTTTATTCAATGTAGGCAGTTCATTACCTTGCATTGCCCAATTTAATCCAGTATGAAAGTTTTCTTTGTTGTCAACAAACATACTATAACGAGATAGTTTATGTGCATCAATGGCATAAACATAACTTTTAGAACTAAACTTGGTTGTATCTCCTGTGTAAGTTACAATCAGTTTGGCAGTCACTGGCTTTGTTGTTTCTTTCGTGTCATTCCAGTCTTCTTTCTCGCAAGCTGTTAAGCAGAATACAGCTACACAAAGAATAAATAAGTGAAATAAATTTAGTCTTTTCATATGACAGTTTTTTTTGTGTGAAACAATTTTGTTTAATGTTTTATCAATTTTGTGTGTAAAGATATATATAACAATTTAAAAAATATTGTTTTTGTCAAGAAATTGCTTTTACTTGCCTAATTTGTCATAATTTTATCATTTATTCTGGGCATCCCGATTCTCAACCTTTAAGGATTTTTCGTTTCTTCGACC
>NZ_JRPQ01000245.1 GCF_000762405.1 Hoylesella timonensis S9-PR14
GAAGAACAAGTTGCATCCAATGTAGCATCTCCTTCTGACTTTATCAACTTTTCTGTTGCAGAGAACANTNAAACTCATACGCGTACAGCGTTTGACTCNCAAAACTATGTCAAGAANTTGAAAAACTTTTATGTGTATGCGTTCCTTGACGACCCAGGAGAAGAAGANCCATATATGGATAATGTAGAAATAGTCAATCAAGGTAATGGCATATTCTCATATAAAGACNAGAATNAGAGAAAGAGATGGTTAGAAAATGAANCCCTGCATTTTGTTGCGGTCAACTCTCCCAATAATTTTGGAAGCAGACCGGAAATAGATGTATGGAGCAACNACGAGGTAAGCCTTGGTGTATATTCGGGNGGAAACGAGGATTATATGGCAGCTTTCGAATCAGATGAATATAAACAAGCAAATCATGGTACCGTAAAANTACAATTCCATCACCTCCTTTCACAAATCAAGTTTGGAATTTCCAATATGTCAAACAATCTTGAAATCANGGACATCAAGCAAATCGGCTTAAAGGGGGTGTATCATGAAGCAGAGTTTACAATGCTGGGAAATGGGGCGGTTCAAACACGCATGGCAAGGGATNATTTAGGACTTGGCGAATATTCATTTGATATAGACAACTTTGAAAAAGCAGATAAATCATATCTTAATGCCAGCAAAGACATTTTTTTAGTTCCGTTGAATCATCAACCGTGGAATCCNAAGTCAGGCNTTAGAATTGCAGACATTAATAAGGCTATTGATGAGAATGACGCACAAAACGTTTATTCCTATGTATGGNTNAAATGTAAAATTTATGACCACAGCACAGGTCAATATGTTGTTGGCGACTACAATAGTTATGGCGTTACTTATTTTCCTTTCAAAGCTGATTTGAAAGCAGGAAAAAGATACAAATACAAGATTACCATTACGGATGACTTCATTGGCTACCCTGACCAAAATACAACACTCCAAGAGCCTAAACTTGGTTGGGTGATATCCGATGCTGGCAATATTTACTCAACTTGTGAAGAAGCAGACAATGCAGGTGAGAAACCTGTTGCCATGATTGCATATA
>NZ_JRPQ01000246.1 GCF_000762405.1 Hoylesella timonensis S9-PR14
TCGGCTTCTTTCTGCCGTTCCTCCTCCGTCATAGGTATGCCTGTTTCATAGAGTTTTCGNTCAAAGCGTTGCTCAACTTCCAAGGAGAGCTGTGTCCTGATACTCTNCGNCATATCATCAATGCTGCCATCGAAGCGATACTCCCATGNAGGCTTGCCGTAGGGGTCTGTACCCATNATGCGCTCNGTGGCNATGNTNCGGTGNGCAATGTCTTTCCAATCTCCTGCNAAAAGTGAGTTGTGCTTGAAGACGACAGAAGAGCCTTCTTCTTTGGGAACGGAAANAGTTTCTACNAACTGCTGNTCAATCCCCTCGNTGATTTCTTTACCNGTCTGCTTCTGNAGGACGATGAGGTCACTGCCTACGTCTGTTCCTGCATTGTCTGAAAACATACCNGATGGCAGNCGNANAGCNGAGATNAGNCGGCTGTTCTGCATCAGATAACGACGTATGGCTTCATTGCGGGGACTGTCCAATACACCCTGCGAGGTGATGAATGCCAGCAAGCCACCTTCCTTGATGCAGTCCAATCCCTTTACAAAGAAGTAATTGTGAATGGCACGTGTGGACTCGCGCTTTAGTGTATCCTTACCTCTACTGTACTCTCGGTCATAGACCATGAAATCCCCGAAAGGAATGTTACTTGTAATAAGGTCGTATTTATCCTTGTCTTCTATCTCTCCAATAGCTTCAAAAGGTTCGTTCCGAACGAATATGTTGCCTTTGCCATAAGGGTGCAGGGCTTGGCTGATTCGTGCCGTGAGCAAGTCCTTCTCCATTGCATCGACCATACCAGCCCTTTTAGCAAATATCTCGGCAAAAGCTCCCATACCTGTTGAAGGGTCTAAGCATTGCCTTATCTCCACATCGGTAATGGTGAGTGCTTCCGCAATCGCAGAAACGATGCGGGTATCGGTATAGAAAGACGTGAGCACGCTTGCCTTGATGCTCTCCCAGTACCGCTTGGCAGTATTGGCATCAATGGCATCACGGTAAATCATCTGTTTGAGCCTTTGGGTAGGCTCGAAAAGTTGTTGTTCCGATTGGCTCCAATAGCGGAGGTCATCGGGACTGTCACATCGATTCAGTACGCATTTCAAGCCACCGAAGCCCTGATAGTTCCGTAAGATACTTTTCTCTGCTTCGGTGGCTTCGCGGCGTTCTTTTTCCAAGCGAAGCACAACACGGATGGCTTCTGTGTTGGCTTCAAGGACGTTTTTCTTATTGTATGCCATAGTTTTTTCTTTTTAATTAAGGAGGAAAAAGGTCGGAAGATAAAAAAAAATATTACCTCCCAACCTTATCTTTTACTCTCCGTGTCTGCCAGGATTATTTCCCTCGTTGTTTTCCTTTCCTGTTTTCAAATTCAAAAGAAGTGGTGTAATCTTCATTAAGGACAAGTCGGGCGTTGAA
>NZ_JRPQ01000247.1 GCF_000762405.1 Hoylesella timonensis S9-PR14
TCGGCTTCTTTCTGCCGTTCCTCCTCCGTCATAGGTATGCCTGTTTCATAGAGTTTTCGNTCAAAGCGTTGCTCAACTTCCAAGGAGAGCTGTGTCCTGATACTCTNCGNCATATCATCAATGCTGCCATCGAAGCGATACTCCCATGNAGGCTTGCCGTAGGGGTCTGTACCCATNATGCGCTCNGTGGCNATGNTNCGGTGNGCAATGTCTTTCCAATCTCCTGCNAAAAGTGAGTTGTGCTTGAAGACGACAGAAGAGCCTTCTTCTTTGGGAACGGAAANAGTTTCTACNAACTGCTGNTCAATCCCCTCGNTGATTTCTTTACCNGTCTGCTTCTGNAGGACGATGAGGTCACTGCCTACGTCTGTTCCTGCATTGTCTGAAAACATACCNGATGGCAGNCGNANAGCNGAGATNAGNCGGCTGTTCTGCATCAGATAACGACGTATGGCTTCATTGCGGGGACTGTCCAATACACCCTGCGAGGTGATGAATGCCAGTAAGCCACCTTCCTTGATGCAGTCCAGACCTTTCACGAAGAAGTAATTGTGGATGGCACGTGTGGACTCACGTTTAAGAATGTCCTTGCCCTTGCTGTACTCACGGTCATAGACCATAAAATCCCCGAAAGGAATGTTACTTGTAATAAGGTCGTATTTTTCCTTATCTTCCAACTCTCCGATGGCTTCAAAGGGTTCTTGGCGGACAATGATGTTGCCTTGCCCATAAGGATGAATGGATTGTGAGATACGGGCAGTGAGCAAATCTTTTTCCATTGCATCGACCATTCCAACCCTTTTAGCAAAAGTCTCGGTAAAGGCTCCCATGCCTGCCGAAGGGTCCAAGCAGCGACGTATGGGTACATCTACAGAAGTAAGCGCATCGGAAATGGCGGCAACGATACGGGTATCGGTATAGAAAGAGGTCAGTACGCTTGCCTTGATGCTCTCCCAGTACCGCTTGGCGGTATTGGCATCGACGGCATCACGGTAAATCATCTGTTTGAGCCTTTGCGTAGGCTCGAAGAGCTGTTGCTCCGACTTGCTCCAATAACGGAGGTCGTCGGGGCTGTCACATCGGTTCAGTACGCATTTCAAGCCACCGAAGCCCTGATAGTTCCGTAAGATACTTTTCTCTGCTTCGGTGGCTTCGCGGCGTTCTTTTTCCAAGCGAAGCACAACACGGATGGCTTCCGTGTTGGCTTCAAGGACGTTTTTCTTATTATATGCCATAGTGTTTCTTTTTTAATTAAGGAGGAGGAAAAAAGTCGGAAGATATAAAGTATATTACCTCCCGACCAATTCTGTTCCTCTTTATTTCTGTCGGGATTATCTCCCTCTTGATTTTCCTTTCCGGCTTTCAAATTCAAAAGAAGTGGTGTAATCTTCATTAAGGACAAGTCGGGCGTTGAA
>NZ_JRPQ01000248.1 GCF_000762405.1 Hoylesella timonensis S9-PR14
ATCTTACTGACGGTTTCTATCGGCAAACCGTTCTCCAAACAGATGGTCGTGGCAAAGGTNTGCCGTGCCGTATGCGAAGTGGCTTCGGTATGAGNTGGGAGTCCNGCCTTGATGATNATGTCCCTTATCTTGCGGTTGAAATGGCTATTCGTGGGGAACTCACGAAAGAGCAAACCCTCCTTTCGTCCGTCNCTGNCAATGGTGAGTATCTCTTCGGCAATGGGCAATAAAGGAACAATGCTCCTGTTCTGTGTCTTTGTGCGACAGAGCGATATGTACCTACGCCCATCCCCGAATGTATAAACATCGNCCATTCGGAGTTTCTTCAAGTCTGAGAATGCCAGCCCCGTGAAACAGCCCAAGAGGAAGATGAGCCTGCAATGGTTGTCCACCGAGCGGTGTGGGCGATATGAGAGAAGTTTGTGTAAATCGTCAGAAGTGAGGGCATTGCGCTCGTAGGTGGGCGTTTCAATGTCTATCAGTTCAAAAGGGTCTGCATGGATATATCGCTCTTGCAATGCTTTTCGGATGACTTGATGCAGGTGGCGCAGACGGTTGGAAACAGTGCTTTCCTTGTTTCCCAAGTCCCGTAGCATAAACAGGCGGTAGCTTTCTATGAGGTCCTTGTCTGCCTCTTTGGGAAGACAGTCCTCATTTTCCCTTGTTTTTAGAAAAAGTGCAAAATTCTTCCTACTGTCCCTGAAAGCCCTAACGGTAGCCTTTCCTATCGTCTTGCCCTGCAATGCCTCCTTGCTTTCACAGACGGATTGGTAAATCTCTATGAGTGTCGGGGTGGGCTTGTTTTGGTGCTGGAACTGCTCTTTGAGATATTCTGCCGTAATGTAGTTCTCTTCTCTTAACGTGAGTTCATAGAGTGCGTGAAGTCGGTCTTCTATTGAGTTCAGTTGCAGATTGACGGCATGCGCTCTGTTTGCCACCACTTTTATGCGCCCTTTCTTTGNTTGCCAATCATCNGGNGAGGTGTACAAACCTGTTGAGAATGAAGAAGACGCACCATTGCAGGTGATACGGCAGCGGATAATGCATTCATTCCTTTCGCTTGTCTTGCTTCTGTCTATATAGAATAGAATTGAAAATGTACTTTTCATTGTTCTTGNACTTTTAGTTGATTAAACGATATTGTGCGATGAGAGGGAGAATCTTCTCCACATCCCGAAAGACACGCTCNGGAGAAGTCTCTGCATACACCTGTGTGGTCTTTATTTGGCTGTGTCCGAGCATTTTCGATACGCTTTCGATGGANACGCCTTCTGAAAGCGTCATCTGCGATGCGAAGGTATGCCTTGCCATGTGATAGGTCAGCGTTTTCTGAATACCGCAAAGTCGTGCTATCTTTTTGAGGTGTATGTTCAATGTGTCACAGCCTGGTATGGGCAGCAGATACCCTTTTGGGGGTTCGTGGCGGAACGCCCTCGTATGAATGCCCTTGTACCGCTCAATGATGGCGGATGCTTCGGGTAATAATGGAATGTGGCATACATTGCCCGTCTTCACTCTCGGCTTGCGTATCCAATCCATATCAGACTCGTGGATGATATGCTCTGCCGTGAGGTGGTACACATCCGTGTAGGAAAGCCCTGTATAGCACGAAAAGAGAAACATATCCCTCGACACCTGCTCGTAGCCTTGCAGTTCGTTATCGGTTAATGCCGCAATCTTGTTTACTTCCTCCCTTGTAATGTATCGGGGTGTTCCAACGTCCCAGCGGATGGAATGACCGATAAAAGGATAGGTGTCTATGATGTGCCGTTTGTGCAGGTCTTTGAGCAGGGATGCCAGCATAGTAAGATAACCAGCCGAAGTGTTGAGTTTAAAACCCTTTTCTTTGGCAAAATACTCCTCCAAGTCCTTGATAAGGGCTGTATCGGCTTTTTGCACGGGGATATCGTCCACATGGTAGCGGCATCTCAGAAATTCAGACAGATGCTTGCGGAAGAGCAGCAGACATTTCAGTCTTCTTTCGCTGCGATCTATGCCAACTCGCTCACGGAAGCGGTCAATATACTCATCCGCATGATGAAGCAGCCCCTGCGACTCGCTGTTTAACCCGAATACAAGTTCCCTTATCTTCCTTGCCGTGACAGTGTTGTTCAACTTGCCCGAAAGCGATTCATAAACTTGATAGACACTTACTTGCAGTCGGTCAAGTTCCCTGTTCACTGATACGGCTTCGGAACTCTTTCCTACAAGTCGCTGTTTACGACTATCCCAAATTTTTGGCGTACAGGCACATTTGCAACTGAACTGAACCATTGAGCGACCGATACTGATGCGTCCCATGATGGGACTTTTTCCGTTTTTGTCCTGCGTACCTCTTTTGAGGTAGAAAAGCAGCTTGATTTTTTCTTTTTCCATTGTTTTTTTGCTTACAAAATTATACTTCCCAGAGGAACTTTGAGCGATGCAAAACATTGATAATGAAAGAGAAAACACCGTTTTAGTTACCACTTTTAGCTGTTCTTTTCCTTTCATCGTTTCTTATGGGGCACAGAACGAAGCGTATAAAATGAATTGAGGATAAAAACGGCTTATTGTTTTATATTTCAAAGAGTTATGCGTTTAGATAAAATATGAGCCTCTAAAACGAAACGTTTACATTGGTTTAATTTTGGTTTACATCTGGTGCTTGTTGAGGCTTAAAAGAGGGGCTAAACGTTTACATACAGTTACGACTGGTTTACATTGAGCCAAACCGGACAGAACTGAGGGTGGGTATTCCGCTCTTTTTTATTGCTTTTTCAAAAAAAACAAAATGCTATTTTATTCCATATAGATATTATTTGGTATATTTGCATCGTAAAAATATGGATTATGGCAAAGGTTATACATGTACATTTGATACACGGATTAGAAGGAACGAAGCGAAAGGACTGGTATTTCAGTAGCATATCAGCCGTTTATACAGTGTTTACGCCTAAACAGGTGGGCGCCACACGCAATTATTTGCTCCATGCCGGGCTATCTGGGAACGGCACTATTATCACGAAACAGGCTATTATAAAGCAATCTACGCTTATTTCGGGCGGTTCAGGGGTAACGTATAAAGACTAATAAAGAGGGGGCTTAGAACAGCCTTAAAACGCCGTTTGAAAGGGTGGTAAAATCAGCGTGGTTTTATCACCCTTTTTTTCGTGCTCTGTGGGTGATTTTAGGGGGGTGCTTATTCAACCGGTTATTCAAAGTGGTTATTCATTTATATTAAAGTGGTTATTCAAAATAGGGTTTTGAGGGGGTACGATACAAGGGGGTGAAGATACTGTTTTTTCAAAGATAAGTGCGTTTTTAGTACCGATAGCCCCCCCCCTAAATGCCACCATGTTTTGAAGTTTCACCTTATTATATAACGAGAAATCAGGCACTTATTCGTTATAAGGAAACTAAAAAGAGGGGGAAGCCCCCGAAAGGGGGGCATGGGGGGGGGAGATGGGGGGCTGTGGGAGAACGTTGAAGTGACCGAATTATAACCTGTACAATAAAAGTGTTATATAGGTTTGTGCGAATAACTAAAATTGGACATTATTGGGTGATTATTACCAAGTGTCAATGCTTTTATCATCATTATGTTTATTCAAGTAAGATAAAAAGGATGACATTGTATTGTAGGAGTATGCATTGCAGTTAATAAATGCCTGTGAATAAGATTCTTTATGATCACCATTAAGATTTGACGGGAACACAGCTTTAGGAGATATTAAATTTGATTCTGTCCCTTTTTTGAATAAATCAAATGCACCCAAAATATAATGAGGTACTTTTGTTTCAAAAGTTAGAGAATCTTTATATACCTTTATCCTTATTTTTAATTCAGCATGTATAATAGTTGCATTATAAAGTCCTGTGACTTGCCCCACATTTGCCCATTTCCCTTCACCGTAGCAAATATTATTAATCGTGTCTATCTTTATTTCTGCACCTTTTTCTAAATTAAGAATCGATTTTAAGAAGCCATAACTTATCTTCGTCATTTCTTTAGTGGTCATATTGCAATTATTAGCCACATTATACTTATAATAAATGTCTCCATCCAAATTAAGTGGAAAATGTTTTATAGCCTCTTTTGCCCATTTCTTATTGCTACTTTTTTTTATTGCATTCCATTTTGCTTGTTTAGAAACAAAGTCCATACATTCAAATTTTTGTGCAATAGAATTAGTCGAAGTTAGAAACATAAAAGCTAATAGTAATAGATATTTTTTCATTGTATAAAATTTTAATTATTTATGATACAGAAGGAAGGCGAAGTTATACCAAGCGAACAAGGCCGATGATCGTACTGAGAGAGCGGATGTCGGACTTAGGAAGGTGGAATGGCTTGAAGCGTGGGTTTTCGGAAATACAGAGGATGGATTCTTGATCGTCTTCTGCTTCCTCCACTCGTTTGACGAGGGCACCCTGACTGGTGTCGAGGACGTAGATGCCACCCCATTGGAAGAAGAGTATGTCGGAAATTTTACGGCAAGCGATGATGTCGCCATTCTCATAGAGGGGGTGCATGGAGTCGCCTGAAACCCGGATGAGAAAGTTTGCCCCCTTCGCCTCAAACTCCGGGATTGAGTAGTGTTCGCAGTCTTCCATATATACGCCATCATTGTCGGCGGATGGGAAACCTGCCACGGCATCTATGGGAATAAGAGGGATGCCCCTCCGCTTATTGGAGGATTTGGGAGGTTCGGCAGACCTCTTATGGGCTTCTATTGGCTTGTCGAGGTCAGATTTAAGCATATTCCCTGTGCCTGTGAGAAGCCATTCCCCTGAAATCCCATAAAGAAGTACAATATTCTGTATTGCTGAAGTTCCAACACTGCTCCTTCCCTTAGAAATCTCGGTTACCATGGATGGGCTGACGCCTACACTGGATGCAAACTCTTTCTTACTGGTTACCAAGCCATCACTCAAAAGCCTTTCATAGGCCTCTATAAATCTGCTTGAGACCTCTTTTTTATCTCCCATATACAGAATATTGAAAAATAATTACCTAAAAACTTTGTCCGTATTACAGAAAACTGTATCTTTGCAACGTGTTCCATTAGGAAACGCGCCCAAAGATACGGAAAAGGGGCGAGATTAACGAATTTAAAGGATTAAAGATTATGAA
>NZ_JRPQ01000249.1 GCF_000762405.1 Hoylesella timonensis S9-PR14
ATCTTACTGACGGTTTCTATCGGCAAACCGTTCTCCAAACAGATGGTCGTGGCAAAGGTNTGCCGTGCCGTATGCGAAGTGGCTTCGGTATGAGNTGGGAGTCCNGCCTTGATGATNATGTCCCTTATCTTGCGGTTGAAATGGCTATTCGTGGGGAACTCACGAAAGAGCAAACCCTCCTTTCGTCCGTCNCTGNCAATGGTGAGTATCTCTTCGGCAATGGGCAATAAAGGAACAATGCTCCTGTTCTGTGTCTTTGTGCGACAGAGCGATATGTACCTACGCCCATCCCCGAATGTATAAACATCGNCCATTCGGAGTTTCTTCAAGTCTGAGAATGCCAGCCCCGTGAAACAGCCCAAGAGGAAGATGAGCCTGCAATGGTTGTCCACCGAGCGGTGTGGGCGATATGAGAGAAGTTTGTGTAAATCGTCAGAAGTGAGGGCATTGCGCTCGTAGGTGGGCGTTTCAATGTCTATCTGCTCAAAAGGGTCTTCACGGATATATCGCTCTTGCAGTGCTTTTCGGATGACTTGATGCAGGTGGCGCAGACGATTGGAAACAGTGCTTTCCTTGTTTCCCAAGTCCCGCAGCATAAATAGGCGGTAATGTTCTATGAGGTCCTTGTCTGCCTCTTTAGGAAGACAGTCCCCGTTTCCCCTTGTTTTTAGAAAAAGTGCAAAATTCTTCCTACTGTCCCTGAAAGCCCTAACGGTAGCCTTTCCTATCGTCTTGCCCTGCAATGCCTCCCTGCTTTCACAGACGGATTGGTAAATCTCAATGAGTGTTGGGGTGGGCTTGTTTTGGTGCTGGTACTGCTCTTTGAGGTATTCAGCCGTAATGTAGTTCTCTTCTCTTAACGTGAGTTCATAGAGTGCGTGAAGTCGTTCTTCTATTGAGTTCAGTTGCAGATTGACGGCATTCGCTCTGTTTGCCACCACTTTTATGCGCCCTTTCTTTGNTTGCCAATCATCNGGNGAGGTGTACAAACCTGTTGAGAATGAAGAAGACGCACCATTGCAGGTGATACGGCAGCGGATAATGCATTCATTCCTTTCGCTTGTCTTGCTTCTGTCTATATAGAATAGAATTGAAAATGTACTTTTCATTGTTCTTGNACTTTTAGTTGATTAAACGATATTGTGCGATGAGAGGGAGAATCTTCTCCACATCCCGAAAGACACGCTCNGGAGAAGTCTCTGCATACACCTGTGTGGTCTTTATTTGGCTGTGTCCGAGCATTTTCGATACGCTTTCGATGGANACGCCTTCTGAAAGCGTCATCTGCGATGCGAAGGTATGCCTTGCCATGTGATAGGTCAGCGTTTTCTGAATACCGCAAAGTCGTGCTATCTTTTTGAGGTGTATGTTCAATGTGTCACAGCCTGGTATGGGCAGCAGATACCCTTTTGGGGGTTCGTGGCGGAACGCCCTCGTATGAATGCCCTTGTACCGCTCAATGATGGCGGATGCTTCGGGTAATAATGGAATGTGGCATACATTGCCCGTCTTCACTCTCGGCTTGCGTATCCAATCCATATCAGACTCGTGGATGATATGCTCTGCCGTGAGGTGGTACACATCCGTGTAGGAAAGCCCTGTATAGCACGAAAAGAGAAACATATCCCTCGACACCTGCTCGTAGCCTTGCAGTTCGTTATCGGTTAATGCCGCAATCTTGTTTACTTCCTCCCTTGTAATGTATCGGGGTGTTCCAACGTCCCAGCGGATGGAATGACCGATAAAAGGATAGGTGTCTATGATGTGCCGTTTGTGCAGGTCTTTGAGCAGGGATGCCAGCATAGTAAGATAACCAGCCGAAGTGTTGAGTTTAAAACCCTTTTCTTTGGCAAAATACTCCTCCAAGTCCTTGATAAGGGCTGTATCGGCTTTTTGCACGGGGATATCGTCCACATGGTAGCGGCATCTCAGAAATTCAGACAGATGCTTGCGGAAGAGCAGCAGACATTTCAGTCTTCTTTCGCTGCGATCTATGCCAACTCGCTCACGGAAGCGGTCAATATACTCATCCGCATGATGAAGCAGCCCCTGCGACTCGCTGTTTAACCCGAATACAAGTTCCCTTATCTTCCTTGCCGTGACAGTGTTGTTCAACTTGCCCGAAAGCGATTCATAAACTTGATAGACACTTACTTGCAGTCGGTCAAGTTCCCTGTTCACTGATACGGCTTCGGAACTCTTTCCTACAAGTCGCTGTTTACGACTATCCCAAATTTTTGGCGTACAGGCACATTTGCAACTGAACTGAACCATTGAGCGACCGATACTGATGCGTCCCATGATGGGACTTTTTCCGTTTTTGTCCTGCGTACCTCTTTTGAGGTAGAAAAGCAGCTTGATTTTTTCTTTTTCCATTGTTTTTTTGCTTACAAAATTATACTTCCCAGAGGAACTTTGAGCGATGCAAAACATTGATAATGAAAGAGAAAACACCGTTTTAGTTACCACTTTTAGCTGTTCTTTTCCTTTCATCGTTTCTTATGGGGCACAGAACGAAGCGTATAAAATGAATTGAGGATAAAAACGGCTTATTGTTTTATATTTCAAAGAGTTATGCGTTTAGATAAAATATGAGCCTCTAAAACGAAACGTTTACATTGGTTTAATTTTGGTTTACATCTGGTGCTTGTTGAGGCTTAAAAGAGGGGCTAAACGTTTACATACAGTTACGACTGGTTTACATTGAGCCAAACCGGACAGAACTGAGGGTGGGTATTCCGCTCTTTTTTATTGCTTTTTCAAAAAAAACAAAATGCTATTTTATTCCATATAGATATTATTTGGTATATTTGCATCGTAAAAATATGGATTATGGCAAAGGTTATACATGTACATTTGATACACGGATTAGAAGGAACGAAGCGAAAGGACTGGTATTTCAGTAGCATATCAGCCGTTTATACAGTGTTTACGCCTAAACAGGTGGGCGCCACACGCAATTATTTGCTCCATGCCGGGCTATCTGGGAACGGCACTATTATCACGAAACAGGCTATTATAAAGCAATCTACGCTTATTTCGGGCGGTTCAGGGGTAACGTATAAAGACTAATAAAGAGGGGGCTTAGAACAGCCTTAAAACGCCGTTTGAAAGGGTGGTAAAATCAGCGTGGTTTTATCACCCTTTTTTTCGTGCTCTGTGGGTGATTTTAGGGGGGTGCTTATTCAACCGGTTATTCAAAGTGGTTATTCATTTATATTAAAGTGGTTATTCAAAATAGGGTTTTGAGGGGGTACGATACAAGGGGGTGAAGATACTGTTTTTTCAAAGATAAGTGCGTTTTTAGTACCGATAGCCCCCCCCCTAAATGCCACCATGTTTTGAAGTTTCACCTTATTATATAACGAGAAATCAGGCACTTATTCGTTATAAGGAAACTAAAAAGAGGGGGAAGCCCCCGAAAGGGGGGCATGGGGGGGGGAGATGGGGGGCTGTGGGAGAACGTTGAAGTGACCGAATTATAACCTGTACAATAAAAGTGTTATATAGGTTTGTGCGAATAACTAAAATTGGACATTATTGGGTGATTATTACCAAGTGTCAATGCTTTTATCATCATTATGTTTATTCAAGTAAGATAAAAAGGATGACATTGTATTGTAGGAGTATGCATTGCAGTTAATAAATGCCTGTGAATAAGATTCTTTATGATCACCATTAAGATTTGACGGGAACACAGCTTTAGGAGATATTAAATTTGATTCTGTCCCTTTTTTGAATAAATCAAATGCACCCAAAATATAATGAGGTACTTTTGTTTCAAAAGTTAGAGAATCTTTATATACCTTTATCCTTATTTTTAATTCAGCATGTATAATAGTTGCATTATAAAGTCCTGTGACTTGCCCCACATTTGCCCATTTCCCTTCACCGTAGCAAATATTATTAATCGTGTCTATCTTTATTTCTGCACCTTTTTCTAAATTAAGAATCGATTTTAAGAAGCCATAACTTATCTTCGTCATTTCTTTAGTGGTCATATTGCAATTATTAGCCACATTATACTTATAATAAATGTCTCCATCCAAATTAAGTGGAAAATGTTTTATAGCCTCTTTTGCCCATTTCTTATTGCTACTTTTTTTTATTGCATTCCATTTTGCTTGTTTAGAAACAAAGTCCATACATTCAAATTTTTGTGCAATAGAATTAGTCGAAGTTAGAAACATAAAAGCTAATAGTAATAGATATTTTTTCATTGTATAAAATTTTAATTATTTATGATACAGAAGGAAGGCGAAGTTATACCAAGCGAACAAGGCCGATGATCGTACTGAGAGAGCGGATGTCGGACTTAGGAAGGTGGAATGGCTTGAAGCGTGGGTTTTCGGAAATACAGAGGATGGATTCTTGATCGTCTTCTGCTTCCTCCACTCGTTTGACGAGGGCACCCTGACTGGTGTCGAGGACGTAGATGCCACCCCATTGGAAGAAGAGTATGTCGGAAATTTTACGGCAAGCGATGATGTCGCCATTCTCATAGAGGGGGTGCATGGAGTCGCCTGAAACCCGGATGAGAAAGTTTGCCCCCTTCGCCTCAAACTCCGGGATTGAGTAGTGTTCGCAGTCTTCCATATATACGCCATCATTGTCGGCGGATGGGAAACCTGCCACGGCATCTATGGGAATAAGAGGGATGCCCCTCCGCTTATTGGAGGATTTGGGAGGTTCGGCAGACCTCTTATGGGCTTCTATTGGCTTGTCGAGGTCAGATTTAAGCATATTCCCTGTGCCTGTGAGAAGCCATTCCCCTGAAATCCCATAAAGAAGTACAATATTCTGTATTGCTGAAGTTCCAACACTGCTCCTTCCCTTAGAAATCTCGGTTACCATGGATGGGCTGACGCCTACACTGGATGCAAACTCTTTCTTACTGGTTACCAAGCCATCACTCAAAAGCCTTTCATAGGCCTCTATAAATCTGCTTGAGACCTCTTTTTTATCTCCCATATACAGAATATTGAAAAATAATTACCTAAAAACTTTGTCCGTATTACAGAAAACTGTATCTTTGCAACGTGTTCCATTAGGAAACGCGCCCAAAGATACGGAAAAGGGGCGAGATTAACGAATTTAAAGGATTAAAGATTATGAA
>NZ_JRPQ01000250.1 GCF_000762405.1 Hoylesella timonensis S9-PR14
GGCATACATGAAGAACTCTAAAAGGAGCGATACGTATATGGCTGTCCTGAAAATACTATATGTGCCTTGTATTTCTTTGCTTTCTTCCATTGTTTTTAATATTTTACGCTTTGTGCATGTTTCTTCCAAGTCTGTAGGCAGTCCTTTGTTACAGCTGCCATTTTACGTGGCTGGTATTCCTTTCCTGTACCTTTTAGGTCGTACCATGAGTCCATTATTGTAGTGTAATGAACCAAACGGCTTAATGTTCGGAGCTTCCGGTTGAGTGTCCGCAAATTNACACGTATNTTATCCATCACTTTGAGCCGTTCGNATTGTGTCATCTTTGCATTTTTGTCCTTGTTCTTCTTNAGTGGAAGNACCTGCTTNACATCGGCTGCGAGTTTCAANCCTTCTTCAATAAGATCNGTGTAAATTTTATTCTTTGACCTTGATAGGGCAACCGCCAAAACGTTAGCAGGCTGTCGCACGACTATCCCTTGGACAACCTTGAGATTCTTCCGTGCTTCATCCACCTCCATGTAAATACCATAGATGTTAGCAGCCACAGTCAGGATGTCATCAAACTGGTTCAAATAATTATTGAACTGTCGTTGGAAGTTTGTTGTAGCAGCAACTTCTTCGTTCAGATATTTATGCCCCGTGAGGTTCGCACACAACAAGGCATCCTGTGCCATTAAAGCCTTTTTCGCTTGTTTGGCATAATTATAAAACATTGTCGCCCTGACAGGATCAGGGCCACTCTGCGCAAATAGGCTTGGTGTAAAAAGAATAGCTACAACGATGCCNATGAACTTGAAATAAACGCTCTTTATTGTCCCCATGGCTTATGTGTTTGTCTGTATTTATAGAATTTAGCAACATTACTGATGGCTCTGCGCATTCGCTTGGATGAATCTTCGGCCAACATTTTATTGCTCTTGTTGATTTTTCCGCTAATTGCTCTGTTCCACACGTCATCAAAAGAGTGTACGGTTATACTCACCGAAAGCCTACGGAGCTTTCTGTTCAACCGCTCTAAATTATCATTCAAGTTCCACACGAGCTGTGTCCTTTCTGCTCCGTTGAGCATGTTGCCTTCTCCTCCCTTGGCAAGTATGTTTTTCAAAATCCTGTATGTACGGATAAACTCCGCTGCCGTTTCCATATAGAGATTATTCATCGACACAGAAGCAGCTATACCTTGCGGATTGATTCTGCAAGCTGTGTGGACTTCCCATAGTGCGGTAAGCGTCTGTAATCCATCCGCATAGAGCGTAGTGGCGGCTTTTATGGCTGAAGCATAACCTGACACAGTCTTCAAATAAGAATTGTATTTACTTTCCCATTCTTTCATCTTGGTATTGGCACGTGTCATGGCTGCCTGCTCTATGGCAAGGGCTGCCATAGCTCTTGACTGTTTCTTTATCTGACTGGCAAGACGTTCCTCACCTCCAGCAATAGCTGCGTATTCAAGCGGATTGGATTGCGTTAGTCCNTGTCCTGATGCTGTTATAGCTCCTAAAAGAAGAAACATAAAAATTGAAATGCGCTTAAAGCCTGTTTGTAATTTCATAAATACCCTTTCTTTTCTTGTTAAATTCGACTCGTTGACGTATCTCATCGACAATATTCATCCTTGCCTTAATACCNATCATATCCAGCTGTGGATTGTTTCTGTCTCCAGAATAGATGGTGATGGTCTTCAGTCCAAACAGTTGCTGGGGCAACGACTGATGCTGCCGATAGTCGACAACACGATAAAGCTCGATATAGTCCGTTGANTGCGAAAACAANCCATGNAGAGTGATTAACTGTTCCCCTGTCAGGACATATTCGATCCTTGCCATATAAACCACTTGGAAAAACAGATAGAAANCAAGAAACAATGCTGGCCATATGAAAAACTCATGGAAACGAAACTCCATAAATTTGCTTATCCAAAAACTTGCCAGGCANAGCAATATCCCAGGCAGCTCATTGATACAGAACTGCCCCCAGTGGGGACGAATTGTTACCGTTTGGAAAGGCATAAATTCATGATTGAGCATATAGCGAATATTGTGAGTGGTTAAATACCCATACCTCTGCCTTCAGATGGACCTCTTCTAAGCTGCTCATTCTCTGACTCGTAAAGAGCCGCAGAAACCGCTTCGGGAGAAACAACGCCGGGCTTGGAAAATACGTTTCGGCTNGCATAAATTTCAGGACGGAAACGTGGCTCTGCCATAACAGAACCAACAACATCCATTCCCACNGAGACGGCAGCAAGGATAGCAGCTCCCAAGTTAAAGCCGTGTCCCGCTTTTGTCTTCATCTCCACTTCTGGGAAAATCTTATCGAAGAGNTTCATTCGCTGGGTGTCATTGATGGCACGGAACTTATCAAAATCTTTTTGAGTAATCTCGTGGGAAAAGACATTGCCGTCTATGACGGCGGTCATCTTGTACTTCCCTTCTATTATCTTTCCTTCTGCGTCACGCAGACGCTCCACGGCTATATCTCCGACTTCGGTTGCCCTTCCATGTCCACCGCTCCTGACCCATTCCTTGTTTGGTTTCAGATTCTCCAAGGACTCACCGTTTACGTTAGCCTCTCCGTTAAGGGCAATCCTTACGCTTTGACGCAATTCAGTCAATGTGGGTTGGCTCTTGCCTTCAGCTACCAAAATCCTTTCGCTCTTGGAAACGATTTTTTCATCCGACTCTGATAGGGCTGTGGCTTTGATATGTTCCGTATCTTTGAAAATCGTTCTGTTCAGNGCATCTGCCATACGTTCNTTGTACTTCTTTTCTACCTCGGTTTCCANCGAATCTTTTATATCAACATTCTCGGAATAGGAAGATGTGCGTTTCTCTGTAGTAGAAAGAGGCAACTGAACTTCCTTGACGACTGACAGGGGTTGTTTTTTCTCATCAGTTATNGGAATGATGGTGGAAAGTAGTTTCGCCTTTCCCNCATCATCCGCATTCTTGAAAGCAAGATACTGCTCTTCGGTGATTTTGTATGACCACATGCCAATATCTTTACTCTCACGCATATTCAGCATATACTCGCCGGAAATNTTNTCCTTGTAAGCCATTGCTCCCATAATGGCGGCAGTGATGTTGTCATTAACAAGGTTGTAACGACCGCCCAATACGGCAACACCGTTGGCTTCTTCAATCCTTCCAGAACGCACAGGGTCCTCCAAAGTACCATTGGAAGAACTCTTTATCTTTACTTCATCAAATACTTTGTCGAACAGCTTCAGACGGTACTCGTCATTATAGTTGATGAACTTAATGTAGTCCTCTTTGGATATGTCATGTGCCATGACTTGATTGTTGATTACGGCGGTCATACGAAACGTGGTTGCTCCCTTGCCATCATTGACAGGTGACACTTGAATCTCACCGACAGAAACAGCACGTCCGTCCTTTACTGGAAGATAAAAACCTTCATTTGGATTAAGGACACGCCCATCAACGACACCGATAGAGTTCCAGCTGTCTATAAAGCCGCTTCGGTAGTCCTCACGCATGTCTTTCATATCTATGATATCAAGTTTGGATGCCATATATTGATTGGCTACCTCCTGATGAACCCCTAATTCTTTCTCCACTTCTGGCTTCAGTTTGATGTCTACATAATCCTTGCTGTTCAGCATCTCTATGGTTATCCTGTCGGCAAAGTCTTTCCCTATGACGGCATTTAATATGGCGAGGCGTTCATTCACGGACACACCGTCCTTGTTGTGTACGCCCTTCTTATCGCTGTACTTAAATTTCTCATTCATAAGTTTCTTAGTCTCATCAAGATTTAACTTATATTCGAGATTGGTAGGAACGGAGGCGGACTTGATGGTCAGCAAGTTATTTTTTTCGTCTATGACAACTCCGTGTGAAGACAATACTTGTTGGAATTTCTGGGCTGACATATAAACTGGCGAACTGATGGAGTCAAGGGGTACAGCCTGTCCCTTCGGTCTTTCAACCTTGGGCTTCTGCTGTTCACTGATACTCATGGACTGAAGAACGTCCTGTTTCTGCTTCACACCTTTGTCATAGAAACCATAGGCACCAGTTTTCATCTCTCCGGGACGCAAACGTCCGTCAGGACGGTCTATAACAACAGGTGCGCTGCTGGCATAGAAGGGTCTGTCATCTATACGCCTGATACGTCCACCGTGGACAAGTCCTATCAAGCCATCTATAATATTGTCAAAACGTCCGTATCTCGGTCCTTCAAAGGGGAAGAAGAAATGTGGTTCTCTGTAACCATATTCTCCATGAGCAAGACGGTGTCCGTCAAGTCCCATGTTGATAGGGCTGTTAGCATTGCGAGCAGCAACAAACGATCCAGGAATGTAATAATCCTCCTTAACGATGTCAACAAAAGTATTGTAGGCTTTCTTATCCCAGGCATTTGTCCCACTGTTCATCAGGTTCTCAACCTGCTGCTGGTTGAGAGGATAGCGTCTTGGCTCTGATGAATTATGCGACAAAGTGACAAGCTCATAGTCACCTGTCTGTGTCATGGCGATGTGCGCTTGCATACCGTTGGCGTTGAGAGTGTCTTGAAGACGCTGTGATATATCTGTAACGCCATAGTTGATGTTTTTTCTTAAAATAGCCATATTCTTTTGTTTTAGTACTTCTTATTTTTGTCTATAAAGGATAACACAGGTGTGACGGTTGGCAGTATAAGGCTTGTAAAGATTGATACCACCTCTGCTTGCTCCCGTCATTCTCGACTTAGGCACTCCAGCGTTTAGTAACAGTTTGGCAATATAACGGCAGCGTTTGATGGCCAATCTTCTGTTNTGCCTTGGTGAACCAGTCTTGCTGTCNGCAGCACCGACAATACGTACGTCCAAGTTATACTCCTTAACGGCAGCGGCAATCTCTGGAATATTNACTAACTGTTGNCTGTCGACAAGTTGCGTGGTATTGCGTTTGAAGAAAAACAAAATAGGAGCATCAAACATGGCAATGTTNTCATCAACAGTTTCTTTTGTNCTATCTGTATTNCCTGCNGCAATTCTTTCNTGAAGGGATTTAAGACCGCTGTAATTGTTGCGTGGATAGGTTAANGGAANCCGTGACNATTCATCATTTACAGCNATCAATCTTTTNTTCTTAGCTTTCCAGCCCAAATGACCAATGCCTATGGTAAGCCCGATACTCCCTGAAAGAAGGTTGTCACCAAAACGCCCCTTCTCGCCATATCCATCAAAATTCTGGCTGGCTGTTATTCCGTCAAAGGAAGCGGACAAACTGATACGTTCAGTTAAATTGTAACTTCCCAAAATACCGTATGAAAAAGCAAAGGAGTTTTCCTTCAGGTTATTGTGCCTTATAAGTCCCGCACCTATATAAGGACTTATATTCCATTTTGCAGGTTTCTCGA
>NZ_JRPQ01000251.1 GCF_000762405.1 Hoylesella timonensis S9-PR14
GGCATACATGAAGAACTCTAAAAGGAGCGATACGTATATGGCTGTCCTGAAAATACTATATGTGCCTTGTATTTCTTTGCTTTCTTCCATTGTTTTTAATATTTTACGCTTTGTGCATGTTTCTTCCAAGTCTGTAGGCAGTCCTTTGTTACAGCTGCCATTTTACGTGGCTGGTATTCCTTTCCTGTACCTTTTAGGTCGTACCATGAGTCCATTATTGTAGTGTAATGAACCAAACGGCTTAATGTTCGGAGCTTCCGGTTGAGTGTCCGCAAATTNACACGTATNTTATCCATCACTTTGAGCCGTTCGNATTGTGTCATCTTTGCATTTTTGTCCTTGTTCTTCTTNAGTGGAAGNACCTGCTTNACATCGGCTGCGAGTTTCAANCCTTCTTCAATAAGATCNGTGTAAATTTTATTCTTTGACCTTGATAGGGCAACCGCCAAAACGTTAGCAGGCTGTCGCACGACTATCCCTTGGACAACCTTGAGATTCTTCCGTGCTTCATCCACCTCCATGTAAATACCATAGATGTTAGCAGCCACAGTCAGGATGTCATCAAACTGGTTCAAATAATTATTGAACTGTCGTTGGAAGTTTGTTGTAGCAGCAACTTCTTCGTTCAGATATTTATGCCCCGTGAGGTTCGCACACAACAAGGCATCCTGTGCCATTAAAGCCTTTTTCGCTTGTTTGGCATAATTATAAAACATTGTCGCCCTGACAGGATCAGGGCCACTCTGCGCAAATAGGCTTGGTGTAAAAAGAATAGCTACAACGATGCCNATGAACTTGAAATAAACGCTCTTTATTGTCCCCATGGCTTATGTGTTTGTCTGTATTTATAGAATTTAGCAACATTACTGATGGCTCTGCGCATTCGCTTGGATGAATCTTCGGCCAACATTTTATTGCTCTTGTTGATTTTTCCGCTAATTGCTCTGTTCCACACGTCATCAAAAGAGTGTACGGTTATACTCACCGAAAGCCTACGGAGCTTTCTGTTCAACCGCTCTAAATTATCATTCAAGTTCCACACGAGCTGTGTCCTTTCTGCTCCGTTGAGCATGTTGCCTTCTCCTCCCTTGGCAAGTATGTTTTTCAAAATCCTGTATGTACGGATAAACTCCGCTGCCGTTTCCATATAGAGATTATTCATCGACACAGAAGCAGCTATACCTTGCGGATTGATTCTGCAAGCTGTGTGGACTTCCCATAGTGCGGTAAGCGTCTGTAATCCATCCGCATAGAGCGTAGTGGCGGCTTTTATGGCTGAAGCATAACCTGACACAGTCTTCAAATAAGAATTGTATTTACTTTCCCATTCTTTCATCTTGGTATTGGCACGTGTCATGGCTGCCTGCTCTATGGCAAGGGCTGCCATAGCTCTTGACTGTTTCTTTATCTGACTGGCAAGACGTTCCTCACCTCCAGCAATAGCTGCGTATTCAAGCGGATTGGATTGCGTTAGTCCNTGTCCTGATGCTGTTATAGCTCCTAAAAGAAGAAACATAAAAATTGAAATGCGCTTAAAGCCTGTTTGTAATTTCATAAATACCCTTTCTTTTCTTGTTAAATTCGACTCGTTGACGTATCTCATCGACAATATTCATCCTTGCCTTAATACCNATCATATCCAGCTGTGGATTGTTTCTGTCTCCAGAATAGATGGTGATGGTCTTCAGTCCAAACAGTTGCTGGGGCAACGACTGATGCTGCCGATAGTCGACAACACGATAAAGCTCGATATAGTCCGTTGANTGCGAAAACAANCCATGNAGAGTGATTAACTGTTCCCCTGTCAGGACATATTCGATCCTTGCCATATAAACCACTTGGAAAAACAGATAGAAANCAAGAAACAATGCTGGCCATATGAAAAACTCATGGAAACGAAACTCCATAAATTTGCTTATCCAAAAACTTGCCAGGCANAGCAATATCCCAGGCAGCTCATTGATACAGAACTGCCCCCAGTGGGGACGAATTGTTACCGTTTGGAAAGGCATAAATTCATGATTGAGCATATAGCGAATATTGTGAGTGGTTAAATACCCATACCTCTGCCTTCAGATGGACCTCTTCTAAGCTGCTCATTCTCTGACTCGTAAAGAGCCGCAGAAACCGCTTCGGGAGAAACAACGCCGGGCTTGGAAAATACGTTTCGGCTNGCATAAATTTCAGGACGGAAACGTGGCTCTGCCATAACAGAACCAACAACATCCATTCCCACNGAGACGGCAGCAAGGATAGCAGCTCCCAAGTTAAAGCCGTGTCCCGCTTTTGTCTTCATCTCCACTTCTGGGAAAATCTTATCGAAGAGNTTCATTCGCTGGGTGTCATTGATGGCACGGAACTTATCAAAATCTTTTTGAGTAATCTCGTGGGAAAAGACATTGCCGTCTATGACGGCGGTCATCTTGTACTTCCCTTCTATTATCTTTCCTTCTGCGTCACGCAGACGCTCCACGGCTATATCTCCGACTTCGGTTGCCCTTCCATGTCCACCGCTCCTGACCCATTCCTTGTTTGGTTTCAGATTCTCCAAGGACTCACCGTTTACGTTAGCCTCTCCGTTAAGGGCAATCCTTACGCTTTGACGCAATTCAGTCAATGTGGGTTGGCTCTTGCCTTCAGCTACCAAAATCCTTTCGCTCTTGGAAACGATTTTTTCATCCGACTCTGATAGGGCTGTGGCTTTGATATGTTCCGTATCTTTGAAAATCGTTCTGTTCAGNGCATCTGCCATACGTTCNTTGTACTTCTTTTCTACCTCGGTTTCCANCGAATCTTTTATATCAACATTCTCGGAATAGGAAGATGTGCGTTTCTCTGTAGTAGAAAGAGGCAACTGAACTTCCTTGACGACTGACAGGGGTTGTTTTTTCTCATCAGTTATNGGAATGATGGTGGAAAGTAGTTTCGCCTTTCCCNCATCATCCGCATTCTTGAAAGCAAGATACTGCTCTTCGGTGATTTTGTATGACCACATGCCAATATCTTTACTCTCACGCATATTCAGCATATACTCGCCGGAAATNTTNTCCTTGTAAGCCATTGCTCCCATAATGGCGGCAGTGATGTTGTCATTAACAAGGTTGTAACGACCGCCCAATACGGCAACACCGTTGGCTTCTTCAATCCTTCCAGAACGCACAGGGTCCTCCAAAGTACCATTGGAAGAACTCTTTATCTTTACTTCATCAAATACTTTGTCGAACAGCTTCAGACGGTACTCGTCATTATAGTTGATGAACTTAATGTAGTCCTCTTTGGATATGTCATGTGCCATGACTTGATTGTTGATTACGGCGGTCATACGAAACGTGGTTGCTCCCTTGCCATCATTGACAGGTGACACTTGAATCTCACCGACAGAAACAGCACGTCCGTCCTTTACTGGAAGATAAAAACCTTCATTTGGATTAAGGACACGCCCATCAACGACACCGATAGAGTTCCAGCTGTCTATAAAGCCGCTTCGGTAGTCCTCACGCATGTCTTTCATATCTATGATATCAAGTTTGGATGCCATATATTGATTGGCTACCTCCTGATGAACCCCTAATTCTTTCTCCACTTCTGGCTTCAGTTTGATGTCTACATAATCCTTGCTGTTCAGCATCTCTATGGTTATCCTGTCGGCAAAGTCTTTCCCTATGACGGCATTTAATATGGCGAGGCGTTCATTCACGGACACACCGTCCTTGTTGTGTACGCCCTTCTTATCGCTGTACTTAAATTTCTCATTCATAAGTTTCTTAGTCTCATCAAGATTTAACTTATATTCGAGATTGGTAGGAACGGAGGCGGACTTGATGGTCAGCAAGTTATTTTTTTCGTCTATGACAACTCCGTGTGAAGACAATACTTGTTGGAATTTCTGGGCTGACATATAAACTGGCGAACTGATGGAGTCAAGGGGTACAGCCTGTCCCTTCGGTCTTTCAACCTTGGGCTTCTGCTGTTCACTGATACTCATGGACTGAAGAACGTCCTGTTTCTGCTTCACACCTTTGTCATAGAAACCATAGGCACCAGTTTTCATCTCTCCGGGACGCAAACGTCCGTCAGGACGGTCTATAACAACAGGTGCGCTGCTGGCATAGAAGGGTCTGTCATCTATACGCCTGATACGTCCACCGTGGACAAGTCCTATCAAGCCATCTATAATATTGTCAAAACGTCCGTATCTCGGTCCTTCAAAGGGGAAGAAGAAATGTGGTTCTCTGTAACCATATTCTCCATGAGCAAGACGGTGTCCGTCAAGTCCCATGTTGATAGGGCTGTTAGCATTGCGAGCAGCAACAAACGATCCAGGAATGTAATAATCCTCCTTAACGATGTCAACAAAAGTATTGTAGGCTTTCTTATCCCAGGCATTTGTCCCACTGTTCATCAGGTTCTCAACCTGCTGCTGGTTGAGAGGATAGCGTCTTGGCTCTGATGAATTATGCGACAAAGTGACAAGCTCATAGTCACCTGTCTGTGTCATGGCGATGTGCGCTTGCATACCGTTGGCGTTGAGAGTGTCTTGAAGACGCTGTGATATATCTGTAACGCCATAGTTGATGTTTTTTCTTAAAATAGCCATATTCTTTTGTTTTAGTACTTCTTATTTTTGTCTATAAAGGATAACACAGGTGTGACGGTTGGCAGTATAAGGCTTGTAAAGATTGATACCACCTCTGCTTGCTCCCGTCATTCTCGACTTAGGCACTCCAGCGTTTAGTAACAGTTTGGCAATATAACGGCAGCGTTTGATGGCCAATCTTCTGTTNTGCCTTGGTGAACCAGTCTTGCTGTCNGCAGCACCGACAATACGTACGTCCAAGTTATACTCCTTAACGGCAGCGGCAATCTCTGGAATATTNACTAACTGTTGNCTGTCGACAAGTTGCGTGGTATTGCGTTTGAAGAAAAACAAAATAGGAGCATCAAACATGGCAATGTTNTCATCAACAGTTTCTTTTGTNCTATCTGTATTNCCTGCNGCAATTCTTTCNTGAAGGGATTTAAGACCGCTGTAATTGTTGCGTGGATAGGTTAANGGAANCCGTGACNATTCATCATTTACAGCNATCAATCTTTTNTTCTTAGCTTTCCAGCCCAAATGACCAATGCCTACGGTAAGACCGATACTCCCTGAAAGAAGGTTGTCACCAAAACGCTCCTTCTCTCCATATCCATCAAAATTCTGACCGGCTGTTATTCCGTCAAAGGAAACGGACAAACTGATACGTTCAGTTAAATTGTAACTTCCAAAAATACCGAATGAAAAGGCAAAGGAGTTTTCCTTCAGGTTATTGTGTCTTATAAGTCCCGCACCTATATAAGGACTTATATTCCATTTTGCAGGNTTCTCNA
>NZ_JRPQ01000252.1 GCF_000762405.1 Hoylesella timonensis S9-PR14
TCTCGACCACGCATAAACCTGCTACCTAAACTCATAAAGATAGAATTGTTTATTCCTTCCTTCAGAATGTATTCCATGGAGGACTTGGGCATGTCTGTCCGAGCCAAATGTTCTTTGAGCAACTCCATGAAGCGTAACTGACCATAGTGAATAGCTGGGTCTATAAATTTCTGACCTTCGGTTTTCCCCAATTGTTCAGCAACGTGAAGATAGCCTTTTGTTCCCAACTTGGCAATCAGGGATTCCCTGTATCTATCAATTAAGTTTCCCCAATCATTCTGGAAATTCTTGCCAGAAATAATCTTCTTAACGACACCATCTATAAAATCATCGAGATTCTTTTTACTCCACTTCCCCTCCGATGCAGCTCTTACATTTGCAGTTTGCATACGTATCATGCCTTGGAAAACGGAGCCTGCACCGATGATGGCTGGTGTCTTATTGTAAGCCTTATAGAACTCTTCGTTCTGCTTACGATGATAGTATCTGTAATCCTTGATGATGACGGGAGCGCAATATTTACTGAAGTATTGATTGAAGCAATACTCCAGCTCTCCGAAA
>NZ_JRPQ01000253.1 GCF_000762405.1 Hoylesella timonensis S9-PR14
TCTCGACCACGCATAAACCTGCTACCTAAACTCATAAAGATAGAATTGTTTATTCCTTCCTTCAGAATGTATTCCATGGAGGACTTGGGCATGTCTGTCCGAGCCAAATGTTCTTTGAGCAACTCCATGAAGCGTAACTGACCATAGTGAATAGCTGGGTCTATAAATTTCTGACCTTCGGTTTTCCCCAATTGTTCAGCAACGTGAAGATAGCCTTTTGTTCCCAACTTGGCAATCAGGGATTCCCTGTATCTATCAATTAAGTTTCCCCAATCATTCTGGAAATTCTTGCCGGAAACAATCTTCTTAACGACATCGTTTATAAAAGCATCGAGATTCTTTTTACTCCACTTACCTTCCGATGCAGCTCTCACATTTGCAGTTTGTACACGTATCATGCCCTGAAAAACGGAGCCTGCACCAATGATGGCTGGTGTCTGATTGTAAGCCTTATGGAACTCTTCGTTCTGCTTACGATGATAATATCTGTAATCCTTGGTGATGATGGGAGCGCAATATTTACTGAAGTATTGATTGAAGCAATACTCCAGCTCTCCGAAA
>NZ_JRPQ01000254.1 GCF_000762405.1 Hoylesella timonensis S9-PR14
TCTATTTCCCTGCTTTTCCTCATTTCTTGCAGCNGTGCTTCCGAGGGTTTACTTTTGCACTCNATAAGTACGGCAATGGACTGCATAANAGTTTGTTTGCCGAGTAACAATAAAGTAATCAAAANAAAATCAAGGNAATGAAACTCATTATCATCGACCGCAAAGCGTGGGAGCNACACNGNTCCGAATTTGCAGACTTTATCCACAGTATNGAACANCTNATCGGCAATCCGCCCGAAACGGACGAATGGCTCGACAATGAAGCCGTATGCCGNAGGCTCGGCATCAGCAAACGNACCCTGCAATCCTATCGCGACANGGGTAAAATACCCTTCTCCATCATTGGGCATAAATGCTATTATAAGGAGAGCGACATCGCAGAGTTACTGAATGCAAACAATGAATGAACTCAAACAATGAATGAACTATGGAAGAGAATGAAATCATTACACAGCAAGGCCCTCAAATGCAGATGTTTGCACAGTTGATGGAGGGTACTTTGAAGAAACTGGAGCGTTATTGTTCTACAGCCCGTCCGATGTTGGGCGGAGAGGTTTACCTNACAGGCGAGGAGGTTTGCAGCCAATTACGGCTCAGCACACGCACGCTCCAAGAGTACA
>NZ_JRPQ01000255.1 GCF_000762405.1 Hoylesella timonensis S9-PR14
CATACAAAAATCCCCACCGACGCAACTATCTACGCCAGCAGGGATCGCTAACAAGTATTTAATGTAAATAAATACTATTTTATTCCATAAGCTCTTTGTTTTTCTTGACTTTCTAAAGAAGCCAATTCACGGTCATAAGTGTTGGATGCTTTCTCACTGTTTTCATCATACTTTCTTAAAACCGCATTTGCTAACGTGTTCAAAGGTATGGCTTTTTTCTCATATGCGTCAACAACANTGTCGGAAATATTAATGACAACAGGTCGATTGTCTATGTCCGCAATCAAGGAACGTCCTCTCATATAGACATTGTTCAGCCTTGGATTGAGAGGTTCATCAGCATATTGCTTGTAATTTCTTGAAATAGCTTTAGGTGCGTTTGCTTCTAAAGCCTCGTGACCAGCATTATTCAGAAGATTAGCTCCTCCAAATCCCATCAGCATAAGCCTTAACAGTGGATTCCTTGTAAACATTCCTGCGGCAATGGCTGTCAAAGGTAATATATTGTTTCCTACGGTAAACGATGATGTCCTGCCAGTAAACATACCGATAAGCATATCAGGAAGCATCGCAAAAACATACCCTAAGTTCTTGGTTATATCACTAAACCCATTCAATCCTGCATGATNTAAATATTTACCCCATCCTGCCGTTTGGGACGTATTGAAAGAAGGNGANACCTGTGACNTAGTATCTAATGTTTGCTGCGAGGGCATGGAGAAACCTTGGGATGTACTGGCGTTTAATTGAGCGNAAGGAGTACTTGNGCTTGAAATAACGGGCTGTGAGACGGAGCNACCAGAAGCATGTGCTGTGATTTCATCATTATTTGTTCTCGACTGCTTTGGCTCGGGGTGATTCCNACTGGATGCCATTACTCTTGCNGCTTTTTTATCCGCATTAGTCTTGTCGATTTGAACGGCAGCTCTGGCATAATCATTGGCACGCTGGGCTACTTGTGTAAGTGTCATATTTTTGCCNTTCACATTCCANACATGCAATCCTTGTACAGACATCTGCTTAGCAATGGAAAAGAACGAGGTNGCAAAAGCACGGCATTGNTTGGCTGTCTTATTCAGCATCCATGCTGGTATGGGCGCATGACTGTTATAAGGCATAGCCTGACGACTTAATCCNGCAGTGATNGTTTTCAGGAGTTTTCCTGAACTCCCTTTTGCCGANGACAAGAGCTGTACTGCTTCTTTTTTTGTAACGGCGTTACTCACATGGGGACGAATCGTAGCAACCTTGATTTTNTTTCCCAAACCNTCATTAACATTGGNAATANATTCAGTACCTGTTTTTCTGTATGCCAAGGCTCCTTTTTGATACTTTCCTAATGTGGTCTCATTGCCGAAAACCGCTTGGCTNTATTGTTTCTTGGCGGTGTCAAGATTAACTTTGGAAGAAAACCAATAATTGAAGCCGGCATCTGCCATCGTGCTTGAAATCAATCCTTTTGCATAAGAAGCCCTCGTTGCCACTTTGTAAGCGGATTTTTCTCCCATCCAAGTCCC
>NZ_JRPQ01000256.1 GCF_000762405.1 Hoylesella timonensis S9-PR14
CATACAAAAATCCCCACCGACGCAACTATCTACGCCAGCAGGGATCGCTAACAAGTATTTAATGTAAATAAATACTATTTTATTCCATAAGCTCTTTGTTTTTCTTGACTTTCTAAAGAAGCCAATTCACGGTCATAAGTGTTGGATGCTTTCTCACTGTTTTCATCATACTTTCTTAAAACCGCATTTGCTAACGTGTTCAAAGGTATGGCTTTTTTCTCATATGCGTCAACAACANTGTCGGAAATATTAATGACAACAGGTCGATTGTCTATGTCCGCAATCAAGGAACGTCCTCTCATATAGACATTGTTCAGCCTTGGATTGAGAGGCTCATCTGCATATTGCTTGTAATTTCTTGGAATAGCTTTAGGTGTGTGTGCTTCTAAAACCTCGTGACCAGCATTATTCAGAAGATTAGCACCTCCAAATCCCATCAGCATAAGCCTTAACAGCGGATTTCTTGTAAACATTCCTGCGGCAATGGCAGCCAAAGGTAATATATTGTTTCCTACGGTAAATGATGATGTCCTGCCAGTAAACATACCGATAAGCATATCAGGAAGCATCGCAAAAACATACCCTAAGTTCTTGGTTATATCACTAAACCCATTCAATCCTGCATGATNTAAATATTTACCCCATCCTGCCGTTTGGGACGTATTGAAAGAAGGNGANACCTGTGACNTAGTATCTAATGTTTGCTGCGAGGGCATGGAGAAACCTTGGGATGTACTGGCGTTTAATTGAGCGNAAGGAGTACTTGNGCTTGAAATAACGGGCTGTGAGACGGAGCNACCAGAAGCATGTGCTGTGATTTCATCATTATTTGTTCTCGACTGCTTTGGCTCGGGGTGATTCCNACTGGATGCCATTACTCTTGCNGCTTTTTTATCCGCATTAGTCTTGTCGATTTGAACGGCAGCTCTGGCATAATCATTGGCACGCTGGGCTACTTGTGTAAGTGTCATATTTTTGCCNTTCACATTCCANACATGCAATCCTTGTACAGACATCTGCTTAGCAATGGAAAAGAACGAGGTNGCAAAAGCACGGCATTGNTTGGCTGTCTTATTCAGCATCCATGCTGGTATGGGCGCATGACTGTTATAAGGCATAGCCTGACGACTTAATCCNGCAGTGATNGTTTTCAGGAGTTTTCCTGAACTCCCTTTTGCCGANGACAAGAGCTGTACTGCTTCTTTTTTTGTAACGGCGTTACTCACATGGGGACGAATCGTAGCAACCTTGATTTTNTTTCCCAAACCNTCATTAACATTGGNAATANATTCAGTACCTGTTTTTCTGTATGCCAAGGCTCCTTTTTGATACTTTCCTAATGTGGTCTCATTGCCGAAAACCGCTTGGCTNTATTGTTTCTTGGCGGTGTCAAGATTAACTTTGGAAGAAAACCAATAATTGAAGCCGGCATCTGCCATCGTGCTTGAAATCAATCCTTTTGCATAAGAAGCCCTCGTTGCCACTTTGTAAGCGGATTTTTCTCCCATCCAAGTCCC
>NZ_JRPQ01000257.1 GCF_000762405.1 Hoylesella timonensis S9-PR14
CTGGTAAACGTAACAGCTGGGGCAGGTGGAAAATCATATATGAACCACCTGAAAGTACCACAGAGACTAAAAGATTTCTGTGAGGAAATGAACGAAAGACGGGAACAATTATTAAAAAATCCAGATATATACGAGCAATACCAGTTGAGCTTTGACGCACATCTGAAGCTCGTGACGATTCATCCATGGGTAGACGGTAATGGCAGGATGTCGAGGTTGATAATGAATCATATTCAGAATGAGTTTGGGCTGGTTCCCAGTAAGGTTTTGAAAGAGGACAAAGCCGAATACATCGAAGCGTTGGTTGAATCAAGAGAGAAAGATTCATGTTTGCCGTTCCAAGATTTTATGTTCAAAGAACATGCCAGGAATCTTCAACAGGAAATCGATAATTACAAGTTATCTATGGAAGAAGAGGAAGAGGAAGAAGAACAGAAACCCCGTCGCCATTTCAGAAGATAAAATTAATTAAGGGTCATTTAGGACTTTATCATCCAAGTGACCCTTAATCATTCTGTTGAAAAAGAAAGAAGCCATCATTGTTTGGGCGGTGTTCTGTTACTCTTTTTATGTGTCGTTTGAGAGCCTCCCTCCTTTTTGAACTCCGTCTGGATAATCTTTATCATCTCTTTTACTTCATTCTTAATCCGATCAAAGTTGGCTTGTAGGATGCGTGCCTTTGAGTCTTCAGAATCGAAGTGATAGAATTTCGGAATGGGATAATTTTCATAATCGTTTTCTTCTGCCTTAATCTGCTCCATGTCAAAAGAGGTCTTGCAAAAGAACTTGGTTGTCTTGAATTCTTCGGCAGTTTGAATATCCATAGAGTCCCGCCTGCCAGTTTTCGTGACGACAAAATCGCCAGCTGTCTGGCCACATAACCATCCTGGTCTCATATCGGCTATTTTTGATGCTGGCAACAGGCTGTCCATGTTCTCATTGAGATTGATGGATGTCCTGTCCCTGTCAATGGTAATGCCCTTTTTGAGCTGTACTACCTTGCCGAAAATATCGCCTGACAACCAGTCGAGCGTCTCTTTTGCTCGAGCAGAACCGGAAACAACATTACCTACGGTGGTTATAATCTTATCCTTTCCCACCTTGCCATAATCTGCCTCGAGCTGTGGAAGTTCCTGGAAGCCTAACGTGACGGCGACCTTGTTGCTTCTGGCTGTTCCTATCAGGCGGTCTATTTTGTGGAAATATAGAGTCGGCAGCTCATCAACGATGATACTTACTGGGACATTCTTTCCCATTCCACTGTTGACACGGGTAACAAGACGGTTCAGAATCAAGGCATTCAATGCACCGTTAATGCTTTCCATTTCTGGGTCATTGGCAATGAGCAGGTAACTCGGATGTCTTGGATCAGATACCTTCAGGTCGAAGTCATCCCCACTGAACACCCAGTATGACTCATGGGTAGCCAAACGGGAAGTCTGTACACGTAGCGTTCCTATCATACCTTCGAGCTGTTCCATGGCTCCATTTTCATAGGCTGTCATGAAAGGACCCAGTAGAGGATAAACTTCGGGGTTGGTTGTCAACACTTCAAAGATCTCATCATAGGAGTGATTTAGTAATGCGAGTACATGTGGCATATCAGAATACTGTCCTTTCCAATAAGACGGCTGCACTTGGTAATCCTTGTTACCTATATGTTTTTTGTCTCGGAAGACTCTTCCTGTCAAACGCTTATGATGAGTTTCATTATCCTCACCATACTCTGGGAAAAGTTCATTTCCATTCTCATCGAAAGGTTTTTTATTGTAGTTTACAAAAAAGAAAATACAGGCTGCAAGAAAGTTGGTTGCGGAAGTCTGAAAGAATTGGTCAGAACCACCTCCAGAGGCTTTCTGCCCTTTTTGAAGTGACTCTATTAGTGTCTCTGCTGTTTCTTGTGCAGCTGCCAAATTTGTTATGTATTTCTGCTGAATAGGATTGACACGTGCGCTATATTCTATATTGACAAAGTTGATGATGTTGAAGTTGCAATCCTTGGGTAGGTTTCCTTGTAATTGGTTTATTCTATAATGGTAATATAGCTTTTGGGCAAGAGTCGGAAACTTGTAGTCGTAGACCACCATTGCAAAACCTTTTTTCGAATGTTGGCGGATGTACGGTTCGATGACAGAGAACGTCTTACCAGAACCAGGAGTGCCGACAACCCATGTACCACGGAATGGATTGACAATATTGATCCATCCTTTCCTGAACTTTCCCTTATAATAGTAACGCATGGGAATGTTGACGGAATACTTGTTTTCTACAAGGTTCGTTGTTTGTTTAAAACTTTCGTTCTCAAAATTGAACGGATCCTTGAGCATACCGTCCCTGAAATACTTCGACACGTTGTCAAGAGCAACATGGACGAGTACCGTTCCTACGACAGACAGAACGATATAGATCCACATGTTGGATTTCAAAATCCATAACCTGACGTGCCAGTCGAAGTTATAGACAAATACCGATGCCGCTACAAGGACAAGCCCGAAGGCAAGGGGGTAGAATACCATTTTTCGAGCATCGAACTCTATTTGCTTCTTGTTCTTGGTACCTATGCAAGTGATGATTACCAACATGAGCGTAACCATCTTCGAATATGGCAGGAACTGATACATGGATAATACACCAAGTCGGTGATGGAAAGTGTTGACGATTCCACCTAACCCATGTAGGGCGATAGGATCCAGGGCATACATGAAGAACTCTAAAAGGAGCGATACGTATATGGCTGTCCTGAAAATA
>NZ_JRPQ01000258.1 GCF_000762405.1 Hoylesella timonensis S9-PR14
TTGAATCCTGCTTGGGCAAGACTGCTTTTCCCCCAACGGCTTTCAAGTGCCATCTGNGCGAGGATGACAGAAGANGGGATGCCGTATTTCTGCTGCTGTCTCATGGCGGCATGCGCATACTTCTTGAAAAAATCATCAGGAGTGAGAATGTCTTTNTCNTTGACGTGAAGTGCTGTGATACATTGCAACTTTACATCCCGGATATAGGTCAGGAGGTTGTANGGGTCTTCTAAATTTCCTCTTAACCTNCTGGTGATATGGAGNTGTGCGCCTGTCGATCGACCNGAAGAACCGCTGACACCAACAGGGTCACCTGCATAGATTCGNTCTCCTTTCTTCACCCAAATTTGAGATAAGTGACAGTAGCTCACNGNGTAGTCACCGTGCTNCATGATAATGTAATTGCCGCTACCAGAATCATAGCCAGTGTTCATGACATAACCATCAAACATGGCAAGTACATTTTCATAGCGTGCCTTTAAGTCCAAACCGCAATGNTCCTTTGTCTTACCAGTAAACGGATCTTTGCGNATNCCGAAAGCAGAATTTACCTCGATNCTTTGCAAAGGAAAACTTACACTGAAGTATTTGTCTATCCAATAGTCTTGAAGGCTGTTATCNACAGTCTNCTTTTGTGCAAGGACAAAGAGACAAGATGCGCTCAANACTGCAAGGAAAATATGTCTAAGAAATATAACCATCGTCTCCTTTTTTATGCTTACAAAAGTAAAATAAACCAGTTTAATAGCTGGCTCAAAAAAAAAGGAAGTCTTATATTAACATTTCAAAAACTGAAAACCCCACAAATCAGCCTAAAATCGTTTTGAAAATGTTAATATAAAAGGTTTATTATTTTGGAAGGCAGACTTTTCAAGTAACAAANTATCTTTGCAAAAACAAAAATCAATGAATTTATGAAAACAACTTTTGANGAGAATGAGATTCCGTACGAGAAATTTGCAAGTCTCGGATTGACTCAAGAAATGGTGGATGACCTTCCTGAAATAGTGATGAAAAAGATGCTTGGAGGTCAATGGACTCCTATCTTACCTATCAGCGTAGACTTGGGTGATGGTGTACGAAGATCAATTCAAGCCCGCATAAAACTTGAAAAAAGAAATGATGCCGTAGATATAATGATNGCNCCAAGAAGCGAAATGGCAGACTTGGAGGACTTTACNCCCGAGGAACAGAATACGCTCCGAAGTGGTAAAGTTATCATAACTAAAATGCCAGGAAAGGAGCAATGNTTCGTACAACTTGACGATAAGACGAACAGGGTCTTCTATATCCCAGTTTCCTTGATGGAGGATAATTTGGCATCACTGCAAAATGAGCTGGAACTCACCAATGAACANGTGGCGCAGATGTGTACTGGGAATATTATATCGGTAGACAAGCAGGAAGGAAAATTCACCTTCGGACTTGATTTCCTTGCTGACGGATGTATCAAAGTCGTCAGTGGTGATAGGGANGAATACGACAGTGTTGTTTCTCGTGAGATGCCTACATATAATTTCGGTATATACGGATGTTGGGTAAAAGAGTCTGACAACTCCTTCAAAAATTATGTTCCCGAAGAGGAATATACGGAAGATATGCAAAGGGAATTCTATCATTTAGGAGATGAAAACTCACAGAAAGCGGAACAGAAGAACAGAGGCATNCACAGATAATCTTATAAATTTACAATATGGCAAAAATAATAAATGAGTTAATTGATAAACTCGACCGTGAGGAAATAACAAACCTGCAGTGTATCACAATGCACGGTCAGGAAATGGTGAATANCTATAAAGAATGGTGCCAAGTATTGGGCTTNCAAGAAGGTGATGAAGACGGAGCTGAACANTTTGTCAACGAATTGCGATACGGTGATGAACCTGANGATGGNGATTTGCCANAAGAAGNGTGGGACAAAATTGGAGGATTTTTCAACNGATCCTCGAAAGATACAAATATGCACCACAACACAGTACAAAATAAAGGAAACGGCTTTTCATCAACGGATCTTTATAATAAGTGGAAAGAAGATAATAATTTACTTACCACTCTAAAAAACTCTGATGAAGCAGTGAAGATTACACTTTGGAGATACCTTCATGTTGACGGAGGAATTAAAACCTGTGCAAGATCTATCAACGTGTCCAAAAATACAGTAAAAAAATGGTGGAATATCCGTTACTTTATTGATGCTGCCCTTGCTGACGGCGGTCACGTTCACCCAATAAGATTGGATTATGACACCATAAAAAAAACTATCATCC
>NZ_JRPQ01000259.1 GCF_000762405.1 Hoylesella timonensis S9-PR14
TTGAATCCTGCTTGGGCAAGACTGCTTTTCCCCCAACGGCTTTCAAGTGCCATCTGNGCGAGGATGACAGAAGANGGGATGCCGTATTTCTGCTGCTGTCTCATGGCGGCATGCGCATACTTCTTGAAAAAATCATCAGGAGTGAGAATGTCTTTNTCNTTGACGTGAAGTGCTGTGATACATTGCAACTTTACATCCCGGATATAGGTCAGGAGGTTGTANGGGTCTTCTAAATTTCCTCTTAACCTNCTGGTGATATGGAGNTGTGCGCCTGTCGATCGACCNGAAGAACCGCTGACACCAACAGGGTCACCTGCATAGATTCGNTCTCCTTTCTTCACCCAAATTTGAGATAAGTGACAGTAGCTCACNGNGTAGTCACCGTGCTNCATGATAATGTAATTGCCGCTACCAGAATCATAGCCAGTGTTCATGACATAACCATCAAACATGGCAAGTACATTTTCATAGCGTGCCTTTAAGTCCAAACCGCAATGNTCCTTTGTCTTACCAGTAAACGGATCTTTGCGNATNCCGAAAGCAGAATTTACCTCGATNCTTTGCAAAGGAAAACTTACACTGAAGTATTTGTCTATCCAATAGTCTTGAAGGCTGTTATCNACAGTCTNCTTTTGTGCAAGGACAAAGAGACAAGATGCGCTCAANACTGCAAGGAAAATATGTCTAAGAAATATAACCATCGTCTCCTTTTTTATGCTTACAAAAGTAAAATAAACCAGTTTAATAGCTGGCTCAAAAAAAAAGGAAGTCTTATATTAACATTTCAAAAACTGAAAACCCCACAAATCAGCCTAAAATCGTTTTGAAAATGTTAATATAAAAGGTTTATTATTTTGGAAGGCAGACTTTTCAAGTAACAAANTATCTTTGCAAAAACAAAAATCAATGAATTTATGAAAACAACTTTTGANGAGAATGAGATTCCGTACGAGAAATTTGCAAGTCTCGGATTGACTCAAGAAATGGTGGATGACCTTCCTGAAATAGTGATGAAAAAGATGCTTGGAGGTCAATGGACTCCTATCTTACCTATCAGCGTAGACTTGGGTGATGGTGTACGAAGATCAATTCAAGCCCGCATAAAACTTGAAAAAAGAAATGATGCCGTAGATATAATGATNGCNCCAAGAAGCGAAATGGCAGACTTGGAGGACTTTACNCCCGAGGAACAGAATACGCTCCGAAGTGGTAAAGTTATCATAACTAAAATGCCAGGAAAGGAGCAATGNTTCGTACAACTTGACGATAAGACGAACAGGGTCTTCTATATCCCAGTTTCCTTGATGGAGGATAATTTGGCATCACTGCAAAATGAGCTGGAACTCACCAATGAACANGTGGCGCAGATGTGTACTGGGAATATTATATCGGTAGACAAGCAGGAAGGAAAATTCACCTTCGGACTTGATTTCCTTGCTGACGGATGTATCAAAGTCGTCAGTGGTGATAGGGANGAATACGACAGTGTTGTTTCTCGTGAGATGCCTACATATAATTTCGGTATATACGGATGTTGGGTAAAAGAGTCTGACAACTCCTTCAAAAATTATGTTCCCGAAGAGGAATATACGGAAGATATGCAAAGGGAATTCTATCATTTAGGAGATGAAAACTCACAGAAAGCGGAACAGAAGAACAGAGGCATNCACAGATAATCTTATAAATTTACAATATGGCAAAAATAATAAATGAGTTAATTGATAAACTCGACCGTGAGGAAATAACAAACCTGCAGTGTATCACAATGCACGGTCAGGAAATGGTGAATANCTATAAAGAATGGTGCCAAGTATTGGGCTTNCAAGAAGGTGATGAAGACGGAGCTGAACANTTTGTCAACGAATTGCGATACGGTGATGAACCTGANGATGGNGATTTGCCANAAGAAGNGTGGGACAAAATTGGAGGATTTTTCAACNGATCCTCGAAAGATACAAATATGCACCACAACACAGTACAAAATAAAGGAAACGGCTTTTCATCAATGGATCTTTATAATAAGTGGAAAGAAGATAATAATTTACTTACCACTCTAAAAAGCTCTGATGAAGCCGTGAAGATTACACTTTGGAGATACCTTCATGGTGGCGGAGGAATTAAAACCTGTGCAAGATCAATCAACATGTCCAAAAATACAGTAAAAAAATGGTGGGATGTTCGTTACTTTATTGATGCTGCCATTGCCGATGGTGGTCACGTTCACCCAATAAGATTGGATTATGACACCATAAAAAAAACTATCATCC
>NZ_JRPQ01000260.1 GCF_000762405.1 Hoylesella timonensis S9-PR14
GGTGGCTGTTGCGAAAGGGCTGGAGATATTTCCCCTGAAACTCGGATAATTGCTTTCTGTCCTTTGTTTTTCCCATTCTTTGATGAAATTCTTCGGTAGAAGTAGCCCTTTCTGTTGGCGACAACGCTGTTTCTTGATAGGACGGTTGAGAAAAATCCTCGTTACTCTCCTTGTCATTTTGTTCCTCAACTTTATCAACAGGCTCAAACCTTCTCTTTTCCTCTTCATAATCGGAGGGCTGGTCAAAATCGGGTAACTCTTCGGGCTTGCGGAGCTTAACGCCATAATTTCCCATATCTCTAATGGCTTGTTCCAAGCGTTGTTTCCTTTTTTCATCTATTCTTGCCATAATTTCTTGGGTATCGGGTTATAGTGTTTTTCAAGCATGGCTTGTATGTCGCTCTGCTTGTAGAGTATCTTCCCTCCGATTTTGTAGAAAGGAAGCGTTCCTGAGTTTCTGTACTCTTGGAGCGTGCGTGTGCTGAGCCGTAATTGCCTGCACACTTCCTCGCTCGAAAGGTAAACCTCGCCATCTAACATCGGACGAGCTGTGGCACAATACCGCTCCAACTTCTTCAAAGTGCCTTCCATCAGTTGTGAAAACAACTGCATCTGAGGGTCTTCCCGCGTAATGATTTCATTCTCTGCCATAATTCATTCATTTTTTGACTTCATTCAGCATTTCGCTGATGTCGGTCTGTTTGTAATAACACTTGTGTCCAATCATTGAGAAAGGGATTTTCCCCGTATCTCGGTATGATTGCAGGGTACGCTTGCTGATACCCAAACGCTTGCACACGGCTTCGTTGTTGAGCCATTGCTCGGCCTCGGGAGGATTGCCGATGAGTTTTTTCACTCGGTGGATAAAGTCTGCAAACTCGGAGCGGTGTCGCTCCCACACTTTGCGGTCGATGATAATGAGTTTCATTGCCTTAATTTTGTTTTGATTACGTTATTGTTACTCGGCAAACGAGCTGTTACGCTGCCCGTTGCCGTACTTATCGGGTGCAAAAGTAAGTGGTCAAGAGCATCGCTACAAGGGATGAGGAAAAGCAGGGAAATGTCAGGAAAACAAGAGAAAAGACCACGAGGAAATCCCTCAGCGTTATTGCGGTAATGAGATGAGGTGCCAGTTCTTTCCTTTTATTGCATATTTGTTGGTCTATCGACAGTTCGATAGTTCGACAAATCGAGATGTCGAACTATCAATAGTTTGTTTTGACGATAGTTTGTTTTGACAACAGATAGTCTTGACAACAGATAGTCTTGACAACAGATAGTCTTGACAACAAATTGTTATGACAACAAATTGTACAGACAACAAATTGTACAGACAACAAATTGTACAGACAATAAGTTGTACAAAAAATGGCTTGTCATATAATAAGATTGTTAAGACAATCGTTAGTTCTAACTATTGTTTCTACAATTCGCTTTTGCGTCCAAAGAGCCTGAGTATGCCGTATTCTTGTCGTGCCTATCTCTCTACGGCAGCCTTGCCCTGCAAGGTTGGGAGAGATGAATACGACCGCACGGATATTGAGAATTGTAGTACTGCCTTGAAAAAGAAAAATCCTGCGGTGGAGATTCTTCTCTCCATCCACAGGACTTGACCTTTCAGGGCAGACAGGCTGCCGTTGTACCTTTGCACGATAAGAAACGGCATCAGGAACTTTGCGTGCGCCTTTGCCTACAACGCCTTCGGGCTTGCTTCCTCCGTCTGTTTGACCGTTGGCAGGTTGTTGCTCTCGATGAGCAGCACTATTGTGCCTGTCAGTTCGGTGTAAAGACGGTCGTATTGTCCGCTTGCGGCAAATGCGTCCGTCAGTTCATACCCAGCGAATGTGGCTTGAACAGCCTTGTTCGCCAACAATAAAAGCGAAAGCCTCTCGGGGAGCGGTGCAGGAAGTTCCCTCTCAAACTCGTCCTCCAAGACAGAAACAAGGGTATCGTACTTTGAGAAATGCAGTCCACTGAAAAGCACTTCACTTGCTATTCTTTCTGCTTCTAAATGATTAAAACCTTGCGCCACGGCATCGCAGTAGGCGGTCAGTGCCATATCGGCTCTTGCCGTGATAAACTCCTTGTCTCCCAATCGCTCGGGGTGATGTTCACTCATATAGCTTTCCAACTTCAATCGGAAGAAGGAAACTTCCTTTTTGTTCTTCTGTTTCATTGTTCTTCTTGTTAAAAAGTTAGACTTCTTTTTTGATTCATTCATTACGGCTGTTACAGCCCAATTATGGGACTTGACTTTTTCGGTGTTCTTGACGGACACAGCCGTAAGGCTTTACGCAGTACCCTTGTATGCTCACTACCCATCAGGGGTTGCATTTCCTTGGCAATCTTGCTCTTGGTCACCCGTGCATAAATCTCGGTCGTGGAGATAAAGCGATGCCCCAGCATCTTGCTCACCGTCTCTATCGGAAGTCCGTTCTCCAGACAGATGGTCGTGGCAAAGGTGTGCCGTGCGGTGTGTGAGGTCGCTTGGGTATGCGGTGGCAGTCCTGCCTTAATACATATCTCCTGAATAGTTCTATTGAAATTACTGTTGCTGGGAAACTCTCGAAAGAAAAGCCCCTCCCTTCGTTCGTGGCTCACAATGGCGAGTATTTTCTCGGCAACGGGCAGCAACGGGACAATACTTCTGTTCTGTGTCTTTGTTCGGCAGAGGGAGATATATCTGCGTCCATCACTGAGCGTATAGACATCATCCATTCTGAGTTTCTTCAAATCGGAGAATGCCAGCCCCGTAAAACATCCCAGGAGGAAAATAAGTCTGCAATGGTTGTCTGTCGAGCGGTGCGGACGGTAAGCTAAGAGTTTTTGCAGGTCGTCCGCCGTAAGTGCATTGCGCTCGTAGGTAGGCGTTTCTATGTCTATGAGTTCAAAAGGGTCTTCACGAACGTATCGCTCCTGCAATACCTTGCGAATGACCTGATGCAAGTGGCGTAGGCGGTTGCCGACACTGCTTTCCTTGTTTCCCAAGTCCCGAAGCATGAAAAGGCGATAGTCCTCAAGGAAAGTCTTGTCCACCTCTGTGGGCATACAGTCTGCCCTGTCCCTTACTTGCAGGAAATGAACAAAACTCTTGTAGCTGTCCTTAAAAGCCCTGACGGTCGCCTTGCTTAGTGTTCTGCCCTGCAAATCCTCCTTTTCTTTACAGACGGTTTGGTATAACTCCGTAAGTGTTGGCATAGGGCGACTTTGCTGCATATAACGCTCCTTGAGGTATTCCGCCGTGATATAGTTTTCTTCCCTTAATGTACGTTCATAGAGTGAATGCAAGCACTCTTCGATTGAGTTCAGTTGCAGATTGATGCCGCTTGAATTACCTGCTGTCGCCTTGATGCGCCCTTTTCGGGCAAGCCACTCGTCGGGAACGGATTGTAGCTGTGTGGAAAACGAAGAGGATGTGCCGTTACAGGTGATACGACAGCGGATTACGCATAGTCCGTCTTCATTGGTCTTGCTTCTATCTATGTAGAATAGTATGGCAAATGTACTTTTCATTGTTCTGCGGTTTTAGTTGGTCAGTTGATAATGTGCGAGTTGTGGAAGTATTTTCTCTATGTCCAGAAAGACACGCTCGGGAGAAGTCTCCGCATACACTTGCGTGGTTTTGATTTGACTGTGTCCGAGCATTTTGGAAACGCTCTCAATGGACACGCCCTCCGACAGTGTCATCTGAGATGCGAAGGTATGCCGTGCCATGTGATAGGTCAGCGTTTTCTGAATACCGCAAAGCCGTGCTATCTTTTTGAGGTGTATGTTTACCGTGTCGCATCCGGGTATGGGCAGCAGATACCCCTTGGGCGGTTCGTGTCGGAAAGCCCTCGTGTGAATGCCCCGATAACGCTCGATAATGGCAGTGGCTTCGGGAAGTAGGGGGATGTGGCANACGTTGCCCGTCTTNATTCTCGGCTTGCGTATCCAAGTCATTCCCGCTTCGTGAAAGACGTGCTGCTCCGTCAAGTGATACACGTCGGTATAGGAAAGCCCCGTCAGGCAGGAGAAAAGGAACATATCCCTCGACACTTTTTCATAGCCTTGCAATTTATCTTCTCCCAAGGCTGCGATAAGACCTACCTCCTCCCTTGTGATGTAACGTGGAGTACCCACTTCCCAACGAATGGAATGGTTGATGAAGGGATAGGTGTCAATGATGTGCCGTTT
>NZ_JRPQ01000261.1 GCF_000762405.1 Hoylesella timonensis S9-PR14
GGTGGCTGTTGCGAAAGGGCTGGAGATATTTCCCCTGAAACTCGGATAATTGCTTTCTGTCCTTTGTTTTTCCCATTCTTTGATGAAATTCTTCGGTAGAAGTAGCCCTTTCTGTTGGCGACAACGCTGTTTCTTGATAGGACGGTTGAGAAAAATCCTCGTTACTCTCCTTGTCATTTTGTTCCTCAACTTTATCAACAGGCTCAAACCTTCTCTTTTCCTCTTCATAATCGGAGGGCTGGTCAAAATCGGGTAACTCTTCGGGCTTGCGGAGCTTAACGCCATAATTTCCCATATCTCTAATGGCTTGTTCCAAGCGTTGTTTCCTTTTTTCATCTATTCTTGCCATAATTTCTTGGGTATCGGGTTATAGTGTTTTTCAAGCATGGCTTGTATGTCGCTCTGCTTGTAGAGTATCTTCCCTCCGATTTTGTAGAAAGGAAGCGTTCCTGAGTTTCTGTACTCTTGGAGCGTGCGTGTGCTGAGCCGTAATTGCCTGCACACTTCCTCGCTCGAAAGGTAAACCTCGCCATCTAACATCGGACGAGCTGTGGCACAATACCGCTCCAACTTCTTCAAAGTGCCTTCCATCAGTTGTGAAAACAACTGCATCTGAGGGTCTTCCCGCGTAATGATTTCATTCTCTGCCATAATTCATTCATTTTTTGACTTCATTCAGCATTTCGCTGATGTCGGTCTGTTTGTAATAACACTTGTGTCCAATCATTGAGAAAGGGATTTTCCCCGTATCTCGGTATGATTGCAGGGTACGCTTGCTGATACCCAAACGCTTGCACACGGCTTCGTTGTTGAGCCATTGCTCGGCCTCGGGAGGATTGCCGATGAGTTTTTTCACTCGGTGGATAAAGTCTGCAAACTCGGAGCGGTGTCGCTCCCACACTTTGCGGTCGATGATAATGAGTTTCATTGCCTTAATTTTGTTTTGATTACGTTATTGTTACTCGGCAAACGAGCTGTTACGCTGCCCGTTGCCGTACTTATCGGGTGCAAAAGTAAGTGGTCAAGAGCATCGCTACAAGGGATGAGGAAAAGCAGGGAAATGTCAGGAAAACAAGAGAAAAGACCACGAGGAAATCCCTCAGCGTTATTGCGGTAATGAGATGAGGTGCCAGTTCTTTCCTTTTATTGCATATTTGTTGGTCTATCGACAGTTCGATAGTTCGACAAATCGAGATGTCGAACTATCAATAGTTTGTTTTGACGATAGTTTGTTTTGACAACAGATAGTCTTGACAACAGATAGTCTTGACAACAGATAGTCTTGACAACAAATTGTTATGACAACAAATTGTACAGACAACAAATTGTACAGACAACAAATTGTACAGACAATAAGTTGTACAAAAAATGGCTTGTCATATAATAAGATTGTTAAGACAATCGTTAGTTCTAACTATTGTTTCTACAATTCGCTTTTGCGTCCAAAGAGCCTGAGTATGCCGTATTCTTGTCGTGCCTATCTCTCTACGGCAGCCTTGCCCTGCAAGGTTGGGAGAGATGAATACGACCGCACGGATATTGAGAATTGTAGTACTGCCTTGAAAAAGAAAAATCCTGCGGTGGAGATTCTTCTCTCCATCCACAGGACTTGACCTTTCAGGGCAGACAGGCTGCCGTTGTACCTTTGCACGATAAGAAACGGCATCAGGAACTTTGCGTGCGCCTTTGCCTACAACGCCTTCGGGCTTGCTTCCTCCGTCTGTTTGACCGTTGGCAGGTTGTTGCTCTCGATGAGCAGCACTATTGTGCCTGTCAGTTCGGTGTAAAGACGGTCGTATTGTCCGCTTGCGGCAAATGCGTCCGTCAGTTCATACCCAGCGAATGTGGCTTGAACAGCCTTGTTCGCCAACAATAAAAGCGAAAGCCTCTCGGGGAGCGGTGCAGGAAGTTCCCTCTCAAACTCGTCCTCCAAGACAGAAACAAGGGTATCGTACTTTGAGAAATGCAGTCCACTGAAAAGCACTTCACTTGCTATTCTTTCTGCTTCTAAATGATTAAAACCTTGCGCCACGGCATCGCAGTAGGCGGTCAGTGCCATATCGGCTCTTGCCGTGATAAACTCCTTGTCTCCCAATCGCTCGGGGTGATGTTCACTCATATAGCTTTCCAACTTCAATCGGAAGAAGGAAACTTCCTTTTTGTTCTTCTGTTTCATTGTTCTTCTTGTTAAAAAGTTAGACTTCTTTTTTGATTCATTCATTACGGCTGTTACAGCCCAATTATGGGACTTGACTTTTTCGGTGTTCTTGACGGACACAGCCGTAAGGCTTTACGCAGTACCCTTGTATGCTCACTACCCATCAGGGGTTGCATTTCCTTGGCAATCTTGCTCTTGGTCACCCGTGCATAAATCTCGGTCGTGGAGATAAAGCGATGCCCCAGCATCTTGCTCACCGTCTCTATCGGAAGTCCGTTCTCCAGACAGATGGTCGTGGCAAAGGTGTGCCGTGCGGTGTGTGAGGTCGCTTGGGTATGCGGTGGCAGTCCTGCCTTAATACATATCTCCTGAATAGTTCTATTGAAATTACTGTTGCTGGGAAACTCTCGAAAGAAAAGCCCCTCCCTTCGTTCGTGGCTCACAATGGCGAGTATTTTCTCGGCAACGGGCAGCAACGGGACAATACTTCTGTTCTGTGTCTTTGTTCGGCAGAGGGAGATATATCTGCGTCCATCACTGAGCGTATAGACATCATCCATTCTGAGTTTCTTCAAATCGGAGAATGCCAGCCCCGTAAAACATCCCAGGAGGAAAATAAGTCTGCAATGGTTGTCTGTCGAGCGGTGCGGACGGTAAGCTAAGAGTTTTTGCAGGTCGTCCGCCGTAAGTGCATTGCGCTCGTAGGTAGGCGTTTCTATGTCTATGAGTTCAAAAGGGTCTTCACGAACGTATCGCTCCTGCAATACCTTGCGAATGACCTGATGCAAGTGGCGTAGGCGGTTGCCGACACTGCTTTCCTTGTTTCCCAAGTCCCGAAGCATGAAAAGGCGATAGTCCTCAAGGAAAGTCTTGTCCACCTCTGTGGGCATACAGTCTGCCCTGTCCCTTACTTGCAGGAAATGAACAAAACTCTTGTAGCTGTCCTTAAAAGCCCTGACGGTCGCCTTGCTTAGTGTTCTGCCCTGCAAATCCTCCTTTTCTTTACAGACGGTTTGGTATAACTCCGTAAGTGTTGGCATAGGGCGACTTTGCTGCATATAACGCTCCTTGAGGTATTCCGCCGTGATATAGTTTTCTTCCCTTAATGTACGTTCATAGAGTGAATGCAAGCACTCTTCGATTGAGTTCAGTTGCAGATTGATGCCGCTTGAATTACCTGCTGTCGCCTTGATGCGCCCTTTTCGGGCAAGCCACTCGTCGGGAACGGATTGTAGCTGTGTGGAAAACGAAGAGGATGTGCCGTTACAGGTGATACGACAGCGGATTACGCATAGTCCGTCTTCATTGGTCTTGCTTCTATCTATGTAGAATAGTATGGCAAATGTACTTTTCATTGTTCTGCGGTTTTAGTTGGTCAGTTGATAATGTGCGAGTTGTGGAAGTATTTTCTCTATGTCCAGAAAGACACGCTCGGGAGAAGTCTCCGCATACACTTGCGTGGTTTTGATTTGACTGTGTCCGAGCATTTTGGAAACGCTCTCAATGGACACGCCCTCCGACAGTGTCATCTGAGATGCGAAGGTATGCCGTGCCATGTGATAGGTCAGCGTTTTCTGAATACCGCAAAGCCGTGCTATCTTTTTGAGGTGTATGTTTACCGTGTCGCATCCGGGTATGGGCAGCAGATACCCCTTGGGCGGTTCGTGTCGGAAAGCCCTCGTGTGAATGCCCCGATAACGCTCGATAATGGCAGTGGCTTCGGGAAGTAGGGGGATGTGGCANACGTTGCCCGTCTTNATTCTCGGCTTGCGTATCCAAGTCATTCCCGCTTCGTGAAAGATGTGCTGCTCCGTCAAGTGATACACGTCGGTATAGGAAAGTCCCGTCAGGCAGGAGAAAAGGAACATGTCCCTCGACACTTTTTCATAGCCTTGCAGTTCGTCTTCTCCCAAGGCTGCGATACGGCTTACCTCCTCCCTCGTGATGTAACGTGGAGTACCCGCTTCCCAACGAATGGAATGGTTGATGAAGGGATAGGTGTCAATGATGTGCCGTTT
>NZ_JRPQ01000262.1 GCF_000762405.1 Hoylesella timonensis S9-PR14
GACATTTTTTTTATGCGTNCAAAGATCGGAGTATGCTGATTCCTTTTTGTAGCAAGAACAAGGTAGGGGGCGCAGCCGGCACAAGGTTTTGCAGGAAAATACTACCCGNAATGAAATGTAGGTGTGGAGATTTTCCGTACAAACCAAAGGCACAGACCTTGTNCANGCNGTAGCCCTTACTACCTTTGCGAATAAAAAGAAATCAGCACCGACTTATGGCACATCAAAGTGGAATAGATGGANTTNAGAAGCGAAAGTGCAACGCCNGTATGGAAAANGAAAAAGGTGGCTACCTCAANCGAGATAACCACCCATAAAGAAGAATGAATCGAAGAATATCTTTCCTTGTGCCTTAGAGCACACAAAGCAGGATTGCCAAGATGACGGCAATCCAGAACAGCCAACGCAGGATTGTAAAGGTTACTTGCAGAATAACTCTGACAATGAAGCGTAGTATTAGGAAACCGAGAATAATCGAAACGGCGGTTACGACTTGCGGTGTAACTATCTTCGAGATAAGGTAAACTGCACCGATAACGATGGAAAGCAGAACGG
>NZ_JRPQ01000263.1 GCF_000762405.1 Hoylesella timonensis S9-PR14
GACATTTTTTTTATGCGTNCAAAGATCGGAGTATGCTGATTCCTTTTTGTAGCAAGAACAAGGTAGGGGGCGCAGCCGGCACAAGGTTTTGCAGGAAAATACTACCCGNAATGAAATGTAGGTGTGGAGATTTTCCGTACAAACCAAAGGCACAGACCTTGTNCANGCNGTAGCCCTTACTACCTTTGCGAATAAAAAGAAATCAGCACCGACTTATGGCACATCAAAGTGGAATAGATGGANTTNAGAAGCGAAAGTGCAACGCCNGTATGGAAAANGAAAAAGGTGGCTACCTCAANCGAGATAACCACCCATAAAGAAGAATGAATCGAAGAATATCTTTCCTTGTGCCTTAGAGTACACAGAGCAGGATTGCCAAGATGACGGCAAGCCAGAACAGCCAACGCAGGATTGTAAAGGTTACTTGCAGAATAACTTTAACAATGAAGCGTAGTATCAGGAAACCGAGAATAATCGAAACGGCGGTTACGACTTGCGGCGTAACTATCTTCGAGATAAGGTAAACTGCACCGATAACGATGGAAAGCAGAACGG
>NZ_JRPQ01000264.1 GCF_000762405.1 Hoylesella timonensis S9-PR14
TTGTTGCCATGACGAAGAATATATTAAGGTAGAATCATCAACCAAAGAGTTGCCACAAAAATTAAGCTTTAGCCTCTTCGAGGTGTAAATGAGCGATGTATTATTATCGTCGAATGTTGTAGGTAACGTTGNCATCATAAATTTGATTTGAGGTGAACGATATGTGTTATGTTCGTATAATAAATTTGAATTGCGATAAATGTTGCATTTGATATTAATATTATAAATTGTGATGTGCGTTTAATGTTCCATGTGATGTGCGCCCCGAAGGGGCAATAGCATACAGCCTGGGGTAACACCCCNGGTAATGTTGAANGGNGTGNGGACGTCCTGTAAGGACAAAAGCATGCGTAATGCTTTGATATGTAGTGCTTTTGCCCTTACAGGGCGCAAGCCAACGCACGCATGTTTACCCAAGGTGTTACCTTGGGCTGTGGGCTTTTGCCTCTTCGAGGCGTGTGCCAACGACGCAGCGCTATTCGATGCGCTGCCACGAAATTTGCATTGTTGCCATGACGAAGAATATATTAACGAAGTATCATCACCCAGGGCGTTGCCACAAAGAATAAACTTTTGACTATTCGAGGCGTGTCCCAACGATGCAGCACTATTCGATGCGTTGCTACAAAAATTATGTTGTTGCCATGACGAAGAATATATTAAGGTAGAATCATCAACCAAAGAGTTGCCA
>NZ_JRPQ01000265.1 GCF_000762405.1 Hoylesella timonensis S9-PR14
GAAAAGGTAGGTGTCAAATTAGCAGCGAAATCCGCTGAAAGTGCAGAGAAAACAGTCGGCAAAGCATTGGCNAATTCTGTCATGAAGGAAGGGCGTTATGCCAGCAAGGCCAGCTATACCAAATGGATAGAATCCATGGGGGGAAAGGTCACTAAGGTAGAGTCCGGCTTCAAAAATTGGGAGAAAAGTCTGTCTAANTCCAAGTCAGGTTTTAAGACTGCCGAGCATTTGGGAGCCAAGGCCGCCCCAAAGGCAGGGCGTGTCATCATTGACGGAACCAAGGCCTCTGGCCATGGCATTGCTCATTCCGCAAAAGCGGCTGAACAAGTTGCAGAAGAAACAGCCAAAAGAGCAGCTCTTATCAATAAGGAATCGCTCAAGACAGTAGCCAAGACAGGCTGGAGAGAGGGCGGTAAAGTCATCAATAAGACTGCAGGTTGGGCTGGTCAGTACGCCAGATACTCTGCTAATCATCCTATTGCAAGTCTTATTCTATCTTCAGTTGCCTATCGTCAGGTAACTGGACGAACGCTGTTGCCAGACGTAATGAAATCCATAGGTGGCGATGATGCCGCACAAAAAGGTCTCGTTGGTGTTCTCGGTGAAACGACATTAGGAAAGAAAGTAGACGATCAAGGCAATGAAGTCAGCATGGTCGCCAATCTCACGGATGTTCTTTTCGGCAATGGTACTTATGGTAAATTAAATTCTGGCATNGGTTCTGCTGCAGGTGAAGCAGCAGGGCTGTATCAAGGCATAAAAGGTGGCGTTGCTTCCGTCTTTGGAGAAGGGGCTGACCTCTATGAGACAGGCAAGGAGCAGATTGGGCATTATTTCTCGGGTAACGGAATGGTTTCCAACAATAACGGGGGGTATTATGATCCTACAACTCCTCAATATCCGTCAACAAGNCAAATGATGGGACAAGGTATGACACCAGCATTACAACAACAGCAAGGAGGCGTTGCTGGCACAATGATGAACGGTGTGCATTCTGTTGCCAGTGAACTTACGGGNGGAAATGTATCAAAGATGAATTTAGCGTCCCTCGCACTNTCGTCCTACATGATGTTTGGTCCNTTTGGTTGGCTTGGTAAAATGGCCAGTATGATGTTGGGCGGTATGACTCTGCGCAACATTAATCATCGTCAATCGGAAGGTCAGCCAATGCAGCAGCTACCAAGGTATGCTGTCGCTCCAGACTTGATGGCGGAACAACATCGGGGACAAGTTGATTTGCCTGTATCGGAAGAACCAGTGGTACGTCGCTCCCGTGGAATATGACATATTAAATCTAACAAGTATAGTATATGGATGCAAAAGATTATAAGGACATGCTCTTGGAGTCGGCAAGNGGCTTCATGATGCCTTTTNCCTTGGGNGAGAAAGAAGAACTGAAGGTTATCCTTCCTTATGGAGAGCAAACCCATCCCAAGACGGGAGAAAGATTTCAGCACCAAGGTGTTGATTATGCCGTCAAGGACAAACCGTTATATGCCATTGCAAGCGGTATGATTATTGGAGCTGGACATGATTCCGTTCACGAGAACTATATTGTNTCNAGGTACGGNAAATACGAAGTTACNTATGGAAACGTTTCCGAAGCCTACACTCCTTACGGNACNGANGTAAAGGCNGGNCAGGAAATNGCCCGTGCTGGTGATTTTCTACACATGGAAGTGCGGTTTAACGGAAAAGTNCTTGATCCTGAAAATTTCATTGCCATGATTTGGGCAAACATACAGCAGCTGGCTGCCATGGGTATCACCCGCCAGCCTACTACCGAGGCTTTGGGTGACAGGAAAATTTCCACCAAGTATGACGATAGNCAGAATGAGATCATGACNCTNATGCTCCGCTGGCTTCCTACCTACATGAATGAGCTTCGAACGAAAACCTATATNCCTCCTAAAAAGATGGAAGCGTCATTGAGGAATATNCTTTCAAAAGCAGCAGATAAAAATTATTTTTATGAAANAATGCCCAATTTAGGTAATCCCTTAGGNCTGTCCGAGCGCAGTGCTCCATTGATAGAGAAAATTCAGGAAATCCTAATCGAGGATTTTCTTGGATTTCTGGCAGTCCGTCAAGGAATATATCCCCAATCTTGGGATGAATCTCAAAAAAAAAACTTTCTGAAGAAGCTGCCGAAAACGGCTTGANACTCGATCCTTTGGAAAATCTTGAAATTGATATTCACAGTTATGACATCAGTCGAGAAGCATCCGTCTATTTCGACACAACAGGGACACGCTGTTGGACAAAAGCGTGGTTNAATGGCAGGGAAAGAGGAGAGAGAGCAATAGAGATCACTCGTCAGTTAGCTGTGAAATTCATCAATGATGAAATTTTATTGGATGATTGGCTCGCACGTTTCTATCCAAAGCAGATGAACGTTTGTCACAAAGCCATCGAGCAGGCACGTAAACAGTTATTGGGTATCTAAAACTNCATTGTATGGCAAATAAAAATCAACATTTCGGAGAGCTGGAGTATTGCTTCAATCAATACTTCAGTAAATATTGCGCTCCC
>NZ_JRPQ01000266.1 GCF_000762405.1 Hoylesella timonensis S9-PR14
GAAAAGGTAGGTGTCAAATTAGCAGCGAAATCCGCTGAAAGTGCAGAGAAAACAGTCGGCAAAGCATTGGCNAATTCTGTCATGAAGGAAGGGCGTTATGCCAGCAAGGCCAGCTATACCAAATGGATAGAATCCATGGGGGGAAAGGTCACTAAGGTAGAGTCCGGCTTCAAAAATTGGGAGAAAAGTCTGTCTAANTCCAAGTCAGGTTTTAAGACTGCCGAGCATTTGGGAGCCAAGGCCGCCCCAAAGGCAGGGCGTGTCATCATTGACGGAACCAAGGCCTCTGGCCATGGCATTGCTCATTCCGCAAAAGCGGCTGAACAAGTTGCAGAAGAAACAGCCAAAAGAGCAGCTCTTATCAATAAGGAATCGCTCAAGACAGTAGCCAAGACAGGCTGGAGAGAGGGCGGTAAAGTCATCAATAAGACTGCAGGTTGGGCTGGTCAGTACGCCAGATACTCTGCTAATCATCCTATTGCAAGTCTTATTCTATCTTCAGTTGCCTATCGTCAGGTAACTGGACGAACGCTGTTGCCAGACGTAATGAAATCCATAGGTGGCGATGATGCCGCACAAAAAGGTCTCGTTGGTGTTCTCGGTGAAACGACATTAGGAAAGAAAGTAGACGATCAAGGCAATGAAGTCAGCATGGTCGCCAATCTCACGGATGTTCTTTTCGGCAATGGTACTTATGGTAAATTAAATTCTGGCATNGGTTCTGCTGCAGGTGAAGCAGCAGGGCTGTATCAAGGCATAAAAGGTGGCGTTGCTTCCGTCTTTGGAGAAGGGGCTGACCTCTATGAGACAGGCAAGGAGCAGATTGGGCATTATTTCTCGGGTAACGGAATGGTTTCCAACAATAACGGGGGGTATTATGATCCTACAACTCCTCAATATCCGTCAACAAGNCAAATGATGGGACAAGGTATGACACCAGCATTACAACAACAGCAAGGAGGCGTTGCTGGCACAATGATGAACGGTGTGCATTCTGTTGCCAGTGAACTTACGGGNGGAAATGTATCAAAGATGAATTTAGCGTCCCTCGCACTNTCGTCCTACATGATGTTTGGTCCNTTTGGTTGGCTTGGTAAAATGGCCAGTATGATGTTGGGCGGCATGACTCTGCGCAACATTAATCATCGTCAATCGGAAGGTCAGTCCGTGCAGCAGCTACCGAGATATGCTGTCGTTCCAGACTTGATGGCGGAACAACATCGGGGACAAGTTGATTTGCCTGTGTCGGAAGAACCAGTGGTACGCCGCTCCCGTGGAATATGATATATTAAATCTAACAAGTATAGTATATGGATGCAAAAGATTATAAGGACATGCTCTTGGAGTCGGCAAGNGGCTTCATGATGCCTTTTNCCTTGGGNGAGAAAGAAGAACTGAAGGTTATCCTTCCTTATGGAGAGCAAACCCATCCCAAGACGGGAGAAAGATTTCAGCACCAAGGTGTTGATTATGCCGTCAAGGACAAACCGTTATATGCCATTGCAAGCGGTATGATTATTGGAGCTGGACATGATTCCGTTCACGAGAACTATATTGTNTCNAGGTACGGNAAATACGAAGTTACNTATGGAAACGTTTCCGAAGCCTACACTCCTTACGGNACNGANGTAAAGGCNGGNCAGGAAATNGCCCGTGCTGGTGATTTTCTACACATGGAAGTGCGGTTTAACGGAAAAGTNCTTGATCCTGAAAATTTCATTGCCATGATTTGGGCAAACATACAGCAGCTGGCTGCCATGGGTATCACCCGCCAGCCTACTACCGAGGCTTTGGGTGACAGGAAAATTTCCACCAAGTATGACGATAGNCAGAATGAGATCATGACNCTNATGCTCCGCTGGCTTCCTACCTACATGAATGAGCTTCGAACGAAAACCTATATNCCTCCTAAAAAGATGGAAGCGTCATTGAGGAATATNCTTTCAAAAGCAGCAGATAAAAATTATTTTTATGAAANAATGCCCAATTTAGGTAATCCCTTAGGNCTGTCCGAGCGCAGTGCTCCATTGATAGAGAAAATTCAGGAAATCCTAATCGAGGATTTTCTTGGATTTCTGGCAGTCCGTCAAGGAATATATCCCCAATCTTGGGATGAATCTCAAAAAAAAAACTTTCTGAAGAAGCTGCCGAAAACGGCTTGANACTCGATCCTTTGGAAAATCTTGAAATTGATATTCACAGTTATGACATCAGTCGAGAAGCATCCGTCTATTTCGACACAACAGGGACACGCTGTTGGACAAAAGCGTGGTTNAATGGCAGGGAAAGAGGAGAGAGAGCAATAGAGATCACTCGTCAGTTAGCTGTGAAATTCATCAATGATGAAATTTTATTGGATGATTGGCTCGCACGTTTCTATCCAAAGCAGATGAACGTTTGTCACAAAGCCATCGAGCAGGCACGTAAACAGTTATTGGGTATCTAAAACTNCATTGTATGGCAAATAAAAATCAACATTTCGGAGAGCTGGAGTATTGCTTCAATCAATACTTCAGTAAATATTGCGCTCCC
>NZ_JRPQ01000267.1 GCF_000762405.1 Hoylesella timonensis S9-PR14
GATGATTCTATTTCTTTGCATGATAGGTATTCTTTTATGTTTAATGCCAGCTTCTGCCNCCGATGATNCCGCCACCGCCTAAGGGGGCATGTTGNAATGAGCGATGTTGCTCCAGACATTCAAATGCTTGGATGGAGTTACCAAGCCAACGCCCCAAAGCATCGTTGGCAATATCCTTGATGCTTNTTGCCATGAATATTTCTTTTTTCCAAAANCCCATCCGGACAGTCATATATGCCCATAACTCCGTGTAGGAACGTCTGATGCTGNCGTCTATCTCGTCAATGGAATTGTTGATATCACCCAAAATGGTCATTAAATCCGAAGTGGTACAATTTCTTACACCAGTCATAATTTCGGCTAATTCAGAGTAGGACTTCCATAGCTGTGAAGCTCCATGATAAACACCCTCGACGGCTCGTTGACTGGCTTTGATGATTATGGTGTCGCTTGTCCAGATGGCTCCATGTTGGAGGATTTCCTTGTTGTAGGTATTCAATAGATCATAATAGGCTTCGAGATTACTCTTGCAACTNTTAAAACTGTTANAAGCATGGAAGCCAGTGGCGGTTGAGNTCAAAATGAGGTTGATAATATTGAAACACTTTCTATATTTGTCCAACTTCTTGTTGACCGCAGCGTAATCTTCCATAGAGTGCATACTCTTTTCATGATAANTAATCACGCCTTCCTCGGCAAGGGTACGCAATTCCAACATAGCCCTGACGGTCTTGTGGTTATGGATCATTGCTTCCAACGAGACGGGATCGGTCGGGAAATCTAATGCCTTGACTTCACTCGGAATAAATAGAAGACAAAGGCTCATCACCAGTATGTATACCAATTTATTCATGTTTTCTATTATTTATGCTATGCCTTAATTTTCGCTTGTTGTGGTGTTGTTTTGTAAAGAGGTACTTGCGGAAGTCTTCTTGGCTTTGTCACTTGCATCGTTCCACCGTTGCAGCGCATACTCGGCAATAGTTCCTCGTGACTTTCTTGTAATGGGGTTGAAGATGTGATTGGTCAAGAAATCCTTGATGGTCTGACGATCATTCATGACTTTTTCCAAAAGAACCAGCTGGGAATAGATTAANCTAAGTTGGTATTCCACGTTTCTGGCCACATCTAAACGATCGCTGGCCCAAAGCAANTGAATGGCATCTGGGTCTTCTTCNTTTGCCAAGTTCTTGGCATAGTTGTATCTTACCGAAATAGAACAGTCAGGCATGTCTTCCATCAATTGCTTTTGACGCTCGTTGACCTTTGCTGCACGCTCTTTCTCCGATAGNTTCACGTCAAGTTTCATAGTCTCTATGATATTCTCTGAAGAAAAAGAAGCAGAGAGCTTGTAGTCGACGCTCAATATGGCACGGTGAATCCTTATAAGATTCCATCCAAACCAAGGTATAAGATAACTTGGAGGTTGAGATAACGTGAGAGTGGCGGTGTAAGTTACCTCACTCTTTACCTGTGCACAATAAGCATGACGNACGAAAATATATTTATTGTCACCATTGGTCCACTCTCCGTCATCCTGCCAGGATAGCTTGTAAAGCCCTTCTAATTCTCTCATGTTTGCAGGAATACGATAAGGATCTCCATTGTCCTCAGTAAGATCTTTATAATATTCTGATATGGCAGTNTTTATCTTACCAAGATAAGACTGTATCTGCGAAAGCTGACGTTTTGAAGCTGCCTGATTTTTACTAATGGTTTCATAANGTGAACGTAGCTCGGAAACCTTGTTCTCATCATGTGCCATTTTGGCTTGTTTTATCTGCTCTATCAAGGCTCTCATCTCCCTATCCATGGAACGGATTTGCTCATTAATATTCTTNATATCGGCTTGATATTCTAACTTCTTTTTTTGCAGCATCTTGATATCATCGTTGCCAGACTTAGGAGAGGCTACCATGGCAAAATTCTTTGACTTGGGATCTTCCAGATGCTTTCCCTGATTACCGTTCTCCTTCCAGTTGAAGGACCCTTCTGCAAGGGTAGAGCCGTCGGCACAGCTGGCGGAGAACACAGCGGAATTNCAACCTTTCATCTTGTTCTCATCTGCCATTGTGTAGTATTTAGGAGCATCGTAGCCTAACTTGTAAACAACTTGCTGAGAGGGTTCTTTGTCACTCTCTAAGCTGTTGTAGTATTTGAGCTGATTATCCATTCTTTTCTTGAAAGTATTCTCATCCATAGACTCGGAGTCAAACACTTCTGAATAGACTTCCTGCTTGGAACTCCAAGACTCCCTGACNGTCATGTTCACAGTCCAGTGCATGCCACGCCAATGCGCTGAAGATTTCCACATGTTGCCATCTTTGTCTCTAATTATAATCCGCAAAACGAAACGTTCCGAAAAAACAAAACGAAGCGATGTGTTTCGTAAAACGAAATGTTCTTTTTTCGACTTCCCCACACATAACTTAAAAACGCCTCAGAAGACTCTGGGGCGTTTTAAGTTTCTTAATCATAAAAATCTCACACATTTAAGTCGAACTTCACGTTCTCATCACCATCAAGCAGTAGCCTTGTTCGCTCTAAATTGTTCTCGTATATGTGTACATTTCCGAGATTCAGTGTGATGTTCTTCAATGGTAGGTCTATCTGGCGTGCCATGAGATAGAGGTGGTATATATCTGCTGGCAGTCCAAGGTTCGCATCACTGCTTCGCTGGTAGGCTGACAATATCAGCTCACCTTTGTCAATTTGAAATTGTACAAGGCTGAGGCATGGTGCCTGGTTGCTCTCCGCACCTGTTTCACCAAGGAACAATACATAATTCTTGCTGTTCCGCTTCTCACGGTTTATCCTCGCTAACAATGGCGGCAGCTTCTCAAAGTAGGTGGGATAACTATTGACGAGCACGGAGCCACAATAGTCCCACCAGTTTATGCCTACCTCGCGGTATTTCTCCACTTGCCGCTCACCCTGCATAAAGAGTTGGAGTTCGTTCTTCAGTTTCTTTCTGGCTATGCCGTGGCTCTCGAATATATCGAGCAAGTCAGCAGGCGACAATGAAAGTTGCTCATTGAGCACGTAACGGATATTGCCTTTCTTGTTGGTCTGAGTTTTTCCTTGTTCCAGGATCTTGTTCAGTATCTGATAGTATTTGTTCATCGTTCAAACGGTATTAGAATGTTATTCAAGCAACATCCGTATAGAGCATGATGTCCGTGTAGGACGAACTGTAATTCATGTGAGCGTTGAACTCCTTGCGGTGGCAGTTCCTGAAAGGGTTGCCAAGGTTAGGGTGATTTCCCATCCAGTCGCACAGCTCTATGACGGAGGATTTGTTCGAGGTGAAATAGATGAATCTATGCCCAGCGAGAACTGTCAGCACATCAAGGTAATCGGACAGTTTCCAATACATTCTGTAGGTCTTGCTGTCCGTGCTCAGATAGGGCGGATCGACGAGGAACACAACGCCAGGTACGTCCTTGTAACGCTCAAATACTTCCTTATAATCGCAGGAGGTAATGGTCAGCCCATCGAGATAGTCGTCGCAGGGTGGGTAATCCACTCCCTTGATGTTATTATATAAAGTATCTTTCTCCAGGTCTGAATATTCCGTGGCATACTTCATTGAAAACAAAATAGATGAAGACAACGTGATATAATCCACATACCCGTGGGTACGCTCATGCTTGCGGATACACGACAGTACCTGTTCGCGCTGTGTACCTATGATAGCCTTGTGGCGTGGCACATCCACTATTGTCCGTAATTCTGAAAGCAAGGCATTCGTTTGGGGTAAGGCTTCCAGCCGTTTACGATAGCCGTCAAAGTCATTATACACAACGGTGGAGTTCGGCTTCTGACACTTGGCGATATGCGACAACAGACCGCTGCCGCCAAATAAATCCACGAAGGTTGTACCGTCAGGGTACTGCTGGAGTACCTTAATGTACTCCCGGGCAAACATCCGCTTCTGTCCCTGGAATGGAAGCGGTGCTGAAAGATGTTGTTTTCTCATTATCGCACTTATTTTGTGCGACAAAGGTTGTCATATTCGGTGAAGCAGAAGAACAATCTCACCAAATCATACTGCAAGCGGTTTGCAGTCACTTTTGAATCGCTTGATGAGTGTGTACACTTTACGCTCGCTCACCGCATACCTTTCCGAAAGCAGGGCAACAATATATGATACTTTCTCCCCACGCTTCAGCAAGTTGGTGTAATCTGTATATAAGTCCACAAACTCTTCGTCTTCCAGGCGTATTCCCGCTATTTTGAGCCTTTTTATCAGCTCCCTGTTAAATTTCAAGACCTCAATTATCTTCATCATTATAATATTTTGTATCTTTGCAATATCTCACTTACATAAACGCAAAAAGAAGTACCGCAACGAGGGTATTGGCCCCCAGTCGTGCGGTACTTCGTATTGCTTTAATATGTAGGTGAGATGACTATTAACAGGCCGGGGGCTTTTTATTTTTCTCCCCCGAATGTTTCTTTACAACATTATACCATTCATAGTTTTATCAATAATGTTATGGTGATAAAAGGCATCGTTTGTATTATTCTTTGCCCAGCTTTTTGTTGAAAAATATGGCTTATTATTACTCCAATGAGCTTCTTCCGAAATCTTACTTCTGTATACTTTGAAATTAAAAAATTATTTCCAATATTTGCAGTGACGATTCCGTAGCTAATGACTACCGATTCGTCGACTGCGGGGGCTGGCCATAGGTCAGCCGTCCGTTTTTTTATTTGCTTATGATGTCTTCGACTTCCTTGTTAATGGCCTCTTCGATTTTCTTGTCCAGCTCGCGGCTTTCTCCAATGAACTGCCGCTGCGGTATGTGTATGGTTGAGCCTACTGGCTTTTGTGCCATGTGGTACCAGAAGTCGGCCTCGGAATTCTTGTGTTTCCTTGCCCACGAGTCTCCGTTTTCCTCCCGGAACTTTGCCCAGAAGAATCGTTTCATTCTTTTTGTTACTACGATGTCTCCACCTGAATTGTGTATGTCGGCGTATGGTACGGATGTACCTACGGTTACGGCTGCGTCGGTGGGCGCATAGGCTATGGATCCGTAGAGGCTCTGCCGTGATGACATGAGCGGCTTATACTGTTTGCCGGCCCCGTGCGCGTACTGCTGTCTGTGCGTGCGCTGCCATGGATGCAGTCCCCCGTCAACGAACCCACCCTTCCGGAAGTTGTCCTGGAAGTGGTCTTTTGCCATGCGTCCGACCTTGACGGGCAGGGTGCGTTGTCTGGCATGCTCTATCTCGCGGCTATACTGCTGTAGGAGCTGTAGAAACTGCTGGGGTGTCATGGTTGGTGCTTTTTTATTTGTATTTGCTGTTTTTTCCTCATTTTGTTTAGCGTTTGAGAAATAATGTGTACATTTGCATCAGCTTCGCAAGAAGTTAGGGACAGGGCGCAAGCCGTGTACCACCCGAGGGCGTTTTTTAGCGTCCTCTTTTTTTTTATCACATTTCTTCTTCATTTTATTTTGTTGTTTTGAAATTATTACTTATATTTGCGGTGAGAATAGTCTTGACGTCTATGCTGGATTGTATTTCCAGCCGTGACATTGAGGCTATTTTTTGTTTAGTCCTATGAGTACATTCGGGCTATCAGAAACGCTGTAGAGCATGATGCTACCATCTTGATACTCCTTGACGATGATCCAACTCTTGTCGGCTTTGATTTCAATTTCGAAAATGTGTACGAACTTGGTTCCCGCCTTTTGTGACACATCGGTCTTTTTCCCAAGATACTTTGCGTTTTGAAGTACTTTCCCTATAGAGAGTATCATCAAGTTTTTTTCCTGATAGTGTATGTGCGGCTGGTTTGTCCATTCGTCAATACTTCTTCTTGAAATTTTGATTTTCCCTTTTAATTTCGGGTGTGAAATTGTTGTTCCCTGCAGGGTTTTCCTTGCCTCTTTCTTGATTTCCTGAAATTCCTCTTTTCTTACTGCTTTCTCGACGGCCTCTCTGGCCCCCGGGTACGCATTTGCGATGTAGGGGTGCGATGGTTCGAAGAGCTGCGCCGTGCGGCCTGGGTTGCTGTCGAGCCCCGGCTGGGGGTCGTGGGCGTTTGCCGGGTCGGCGGGCACCGTGGTTGTGGGTTTGTCGGTGGCGCGCAAGTCGCACTTGCAGTTCCATCGGTCTCCCGGTCTGTGTTGTTCCCAGAAGGGGTGGTCAACGGGCAGTATAGTTCCCCAGAAAGGCATGTGGTCTGCTCCCGGGTTGGGTGATGTGGATGGCATCCACTCGAGGTTTGGAAGTACATCTTTCTCTCGCTGGAACTGCTGCCAGTTGGCAGCTTGCCTTGCGCGGAGCACGGCGGTGTCGTACTCCGTTCGCAGCCATGCCTTGCACTGGTGTGAGGTAATGTCCTGCACATCGTTTTTCCACCGTTCAAACGGCTTTAGATTGCCGTTTGAATCCATGAGCTGCCGTGCGACATCGTTCTGCAGCCGGTGCGTCTTGAACGCTGCGAATACGGCTGTGTTGTGTCGCAGCGCGTTGAGAAAGTCGTCTTCTGGCCTTTGAGCCTGTCTGATTCCCTTGTCGGCAGCGGTGTTGAGTGTGGACACGAACGCGTGGAAGAATGCCGGCTCGATGTCGGTTTTTGGATTGAAGTTTCGCCTGTAGATGTTGTGAAGTGCACGTTCGATGACTTCGTCGGACATCGCAAAGCCCTTTTCGGTCGATGCGAGGCAGCACTTTCCTTCGTGCCCATAGTAGAGGTCGTTGACTACCAGTCTAAATGAGCCCCGTCCTGCGGGGCCTGGGCGAAAAAATGGTGTACGTTCTTTTGCTGTTGTTTCTTACCATCACTCTTCCCTTTTTGGTCGTCGTTGTTTTGCGGCTGCACTTGAGAATCGGAACGAGTTTTATTTTTCTCGTTAGTACGGGAATTGTCGTCCGGGTCTTCCTGTGGCTCCATTACAGGCATGTTGTTCCTACGCTCTCCCACTGGCATGGAATACTTTTCAGCGAAGTAAGCCGGATCCACTTCGTATCGGTCAGCCACCATCGTTTCGTAAGCCACCTGCTGCTCCGGCGTGAAATCAACGGAGTAGTCCCAGTCGAATCGGAATCCCTCGAGTGGGAATCCATGCGCCACCATGCGTGGCAAGAGCTGATTGTTGATGATATCCCTGAGCATATCGGCATCCTCTTCCACAAGGTTTTGGAACACCTGCAAGTGGGTCTGACTTTGCGAGAGGCTGCTTCCGTCCTCAATGGTCATGGTCTGTCCGATGATGAGTTTCGAGAGTTCTGAGTTGGAGCGATCCACGCGCTGGTTGTAGACATTGTAAGCATCGCCACGTGTGGATTCGATAAACTCAAGTTCGGTGTCGAGTGGCATGACGGCGGTCTGCGAGGCACCTGCCTCGATGAGCATGCGGTTCAACCGGTCTATCTCCTTGCTATCACGCGAGGCAGTCTTAGCTATGCGCATGGGCATGCCGAAAATTTCGCCGAAGGTGTCCCAGAAAGCGAGCATATTTTTCTTTGGGATAGTGTGCTGCGCAGCTTTTAAGAACAACCCGAGATTGTCTGGCTGTCCCGCCTCTATGAGCCAGCTGGAAAACGGCGGCTTGCGGTAATCAATTCCCGTGTTCCAGCTTTGCCCAAGGTCGCTCACGACACGTCCATATTCAGGAATGACATGTTTGCGCGGTATGAGCCTAACGCCACTATAGCAAGCGCACCCGTCGCCGTCCTGCACGATGTCTCCCAGCTCAATGAGCGAGTGTCCCCAGTATACGGAATCAAGCGCGAGACGGCACAGCTGCTTGAACCACGACTGGTCGAAATAATGCAATGCCTCGTCGCTCTCGTTCC